>CALFSY010000184.1 GCA_937916365.1 uncultured Jannaschia sp.
TTTTGGCCGCGATAGCGTGCAGTTGGCACGCAACACCCCCGATGTGATAGACTTGGTCCCAACCCACCCAAACCAAACGGAAAGGAATGCCCATGAAAAAACTTATGATGAATAACCCCCCGCAACCGGCGGTGATTTATTGCCGCGTGTCGTCCAAAAAACAGAAGACCGAAGGCCACGGCCTGGATAGCCAGGAAAGCCGTTGCCGCGATTATGCTGCTACGCGCGGTTATGATGTGGAGGCGGTGTTTCCCGATGATGTGTCGGGCGGCGGCGATTTTATGAACCGCCCCGGCATGGTCAACCTGCTACGGTATCTGGATGCGCAAACGGATAAATCCTACATTGTCATCTTCGATGATCTCAAACGCTTTGCCCGCGATACGGAGTTTCATATCAAACTGCGGCGCGAATTTGATCAGCGCGGAGCCAAAGTCGAATGTCTCAACTTCACATTCGATGATACGCCTGAGGGCCAGTTTATCGAGACCATCCTGGCCGCCCAAGGGGCGTTGGAACGCGAACAAAATAAACGACAGGTCAGCCAGAAAATGCTGGCGCGGGTCAACGCGGGGTATTGGTGTTTTTGTCCGCCGCGTGGCTACACCTTCCAAAAGGTCGCGGGACACGGCAAAATGTTGGTGCGCCGCGAGCCCGCGGCGTCTTTGGTGGCCGAGGCGATTGAGGGTTATGCCACGGGCCGCTTTGCCAGCCGTGCCGAAGTGACCCGTTTTCTGGAATCTAAGCCTGGCGTTTTTGGGACACATAAAACGCGCCTATCACCCCAGCACGTTGTTGATCTGTTAAAAAACCCCCTCTACGCGGGCTTTATCACGATCAAAAAGTGGGGTATTCATATGCTTAAGGCACAGCATGATCCCTTGGTGAGTTTCGCAACCTACCAAAAGGTACAGGACCGCCTGAACGGCACGGCCTACGCCCCCGCGCGGGCCGATCTGAACGACGATTTTCCGTTGCGCGGGTTTATCACTTGCGGGTCATGCAACAGCCCGCTCACCGCCTGTTGGTCCAAAGGCCGCTCTAAGCGTTATCCCTATTACCTCTGCCACACCAAAGGCTGTCCCGATTACCGGAAATCCATCCGCCGCGATCAGATAGAAGGTGATTTCGCCACCTTCCTGCACACCCTGCGCCCCTCTGCCAACCTCTTCACCCTGGCCTTTGAGATGTTTCGCGATCTGTGGACACAACAAGAGGGTCAAGTTGAAGAAGACCGCGCGGCGATAACGAAACAAATCGCTGATTTGGATCGAAACTCAAAGCAACTGCTTGATCGCCTTATGGCGGCCAACACCAATACTTTGATCGCAGTTTACGAATCGCGGTTGCACGAAATTGAGGATCAAAACCTGTTTTTGCGGGAAAAACTGGCCGCCTTAGACGCACACCGCCCCTCCTTTAAGGCCGCGTTTCGAACCGCTTTTGAATTTCTCGCAAACCCCTGGAAACTCTGGGCGTCCAACCGCCTAGAGGATAAACGCGCCGTCCTTAAACTCGTCTTCACAGCCCCCCTCGCCTATGACCGCAAAACAGGACTTCGAACCGCAAAAATAACAAGCCCTTTCAAAGCACTAAAAGATTTATCAAACCAAAATTCAATTATGGTGGAGCCTAGGGGAGTCGAACCCTCGAGGCGGTTTCCCGCCTACTCCCTTAGCAGGGGAGCGCCTTCGACCACTCGGCCACCTCTCCGTTGTTTTGTCTAGTGGATGGGGCGGTGTGT
>CALFSY010000185.1 GCA_937916365.1 uncultured Jannaschia sp.
GCGTGGGCAACGATCAATCGGAATCCATCGGCCACGATAAAACGATTACGGTAAAAAATGATCACACTGAAACAATAGAACGTCATGCCAAGGTAACAGTTGAAAAGAACCTAACAAATACAACCAACGGAACGCGCGAGGATACTACAAAACAAAATACATCATGGACTGTGTCTGAGGGCGCTTATTCTTTTAAGGTAAATACCCAAGGAGCCAAATATGAAGTAAAAGGGGATGTTGAGCGCACATATCGTAGCAGACATACAGAAGATACCGCCGGCGTTCGCCAAGTTGGCGCTGCGGGATTTCATTTTAATACAGGGCCACATCAAACTGCAGAAGCGAATAAGATTGTTATGAATGCTGGCCAAGAGATTAAGTTTGTAACTGGCCAGAGCTCGATCACATTAAAAAGTGACGGAACAATAGAGATTACGGGTAATATTGTAACAACCACAGGCGAGTCTGAGGTTAATGTTGAAGGTGCAAAAATCAATTCAACTGCGAGTGGGGAACATGTTGTTTATGGAAGTATCTTGAAATTGAATTGATATTCCATGACCACACTCAACCCTGTTGAAAAAGATGTTATGTATCTGGCAGAAGATTATCTTATCTTTAGCGCAGACGACGTGGCGCAAATTTTGATTTGGCAAGTTGATGCGGATACGCGCCAAATGATTCAGACAATGTTGACATTTCATGCAGAACAGAAAGCATTAACGCCGGATTTTATCATACCTGCAGAAGTTCCCTTTGAAGACCCTGCGAATTATCAGCAAAAACTGGTAGCATGGCTTTTGTCGGATTTGAAAGAGTCAGCTGAGGATTTTGATGAAACATTAAAAACGTGGCAACCTAATCTTGAAGAAGGCCTGGAAAACCCACTGCTAAGTTTTCTTGGCCAAATGTCAGAAATTTTGGCGGAATATGTGCGGCATGTTACATTATATTTTAGGTTTGAACATATCGAAGATTTTGATGGTTTTGCGGGTTGGTTTTTGGAACTTTGTCATTCAGACATACCAGAACGGGTGCAATTTGCTATTTTTGACGATCAAAACAATACCATAACCGACACACTTAAATCCTTACCTAAAGGATGTGTTATGGTGCGAAACCCACATATCGATATGAACAAAACAATGGAACAAACATTTTCGGCATCTCAAGCTGATGAACCTGATGGTCCGGAAAAAGGTTATCAAACAGAAATTGTTTTCGCTGTTACGGCACTACGGCGCCAAGATTTCGATACAGCATTTCACCGCGCGCAATCAGCATTTCATATCGCCCAACAAAACAGATGGTGGACTATGCAGATGAATGCATTATTGATTTATGGTAATGCCATTCTTGGAAAAGGTGATTTAGACTTGGCGGGCCGTTCAGCCCGACAAGCCCTTTCTGTTTGGGAAGAAGCAGGTGATGAGGATGATCGAAAAATGCTTGACGCCTTAAAAGTGCAAGCCTGTTTTCTAAATGCCAATGCGCTAATGATGCAAAAAAATTGGGCGGATGCGGCGCTCGCTTATGCCGCTGCGGCAGAGGCCTCAAAAATCATTGAAAATGGGTTTATGGAATTCGAAGGCCATCGCATGGCCGCACGATGTTTGTTGGAACATGGTGAACCCCAAAAAGGATTCACCACCGGTATGGACGCACTAACAGTCGCCAAAAAATTTCCGGACGATTTGAAACGAAATGGTACACTGCCCCACCTTGTGAAGGACTTGATACATGCCGCCCCTGCCGAAAATAATGGTGAAGCCCTTCTGGATAAGCGCATGATCGAAATCATTGGGAAAAACTGGAAAGCTGAAATGCCATGAAATTCTGCACTCTGTTTTTTATTTTTGTAACGCTATCCACTCCCCAATTAACTTTGGCTTTTATTGAAGAAGATGGATTCCTTTTGGATTATGTGCAAGAACCAACGCATTATTGTAATCTCCTCGGTCCTGGGTCCTCACTCTATATCCTTGATGATTTCACGTCAGAAGGTCATTCTTTTCCTTTTTTCAATTATGAACAAGGAAGTAGAAGTAATCGTTTGCGAATGCGCATGTATGAAGGCACGGAAACTGTAGTTTTAGATGGTGAAGAAATTCAAGACTATTTCTACGGATTTATATATCTTGATGCGGATGATTTTAGATCTTTTCCAGGTGAAGATCTTTATAAAGGTATTGGTGCCTTTGCAGGGCGATTTGTAGTTAAGGCAGAAGATGCAGATTGCCGCCTTATTGAAACAGAGGGAGAAGACCAATGACGGAACCGATGGATTTATCAGCACAAGGCGAATCGTTTCTGCATTCTTATGAAGCGCTCAGATTAGAAGCCTATCGTGACTCAGCAGGCGTGCTAACCATCGGCTATGGTCATACCAATGGGGCAGGTCTTCCTCGAGTGACGCCCGGCATGCAGATCACACCCGCGCAAGCGGCGGAAATCTATCGCAATGATATTCAGCAATATGTTGATGCCGTAAATAATGCGGTCGAAGTGCCCATATATCGGCGGTAACTTGATACTCTGATTTTTTATCATAGATAGCGTAAAGGAAACAACGTGAAGTTCTATAATCTCGTCTCGGTCTTTTTCATTTTAATGATCCCCCAAACCACCTTTGCTTTTGATGAAGAGGATGGGTTTTTATTAGATTACGTGCCAGAACCAACCCATTATTGTAATCCGAATGGTTCTGG
>CALFSY010000186.1 GCA_937916365.1 uncultured Jannaschia sp.
TTAGAAGAACAGGTTGAACAATTAGGCGGCGAGGCGGTTTCGCAGATCGAAGAGTTGTTGGATAATGGGAATGCATCGGACACCCCTGCCACCGACGGCATCACCGAAACATTGGAAGATCAACTGCAACAGGAAATCGGCAATCAACTGGACCGCCTACTGGGTGGCAATTAAGATCGCCAAAAACCGATGTCGGCGGATGCGCGCCCAAGGTTTACACGATACGCCGTTTATGTGGTGCCCGAAGGGCCGTTTTATACTTCGGGCGCACGGTGGCTGGGCTGGGACAGTGTTACCGCAAGGGTGGTTGCCCAGGTTGCCCACCCCAACGTTGCGGATATTTCCGCCCCTATCGCCAATCTAACGGCAAAACCGCGCAAGTATGGGTTTCACGCCACAATCAAAGCGCCTTTTGCTTTGGCCCAGGGCATTGATGCAACAGCATTGTCTGATGCGTTGAATACCCTGTGCGGGGGCATAGCACCGGTTCAGGTGGCGCAAATCGTGGTGCGGTATATCAACGGATTTATCGCTATCGTTCCGCATGTTACGTGTCCGGCGTTAAATGCAATGGCCGCAACCGTTGTGACAGGATTGGATCGGTTTCGTGCCCCCCTGTCGCAGGCCGATTTGGCACGCCGTCGTAGGGGCGGTTTAACCACGGCGCAAAACGCGCTACTGGTGCGATGGGGGTATCCATATGTTTTGGATGAATTCCATTTTCATATGACGTTGACCGGTAAGGTCAAACCGGATGTGACCGAGACAGTTCACACAGCACTAAATAGATATTTTTCGCCGATACTGCCACAACCGTTTGTGATAAACAGTCTGTGCTTGATGGGTGAAACTGCGGATGGGCGGTTTCACATGCTGCACCGCTACGCGTTGCGTGGATAAAGCGCCCGGCGCGCGACACGAACGCTTTCATCCAACGATCCGGAATTATCAATCATGGTGATGCGCAGGCCCGCCGGAAAATCAGGGGCCGGGCGCGCCAATCGCCTGGCAACATCCATCGGGGTTTCACGGCCACGGTGTTTCAAACGATGGGCCAAAACATCGGGCCGCGCCGTAATCGAAAGAACGTGCATTGTATCATAGCCAAAAATCTGCGCGGCCTCGGTCAATATACCGCGCGATAAATTGACCAAGACGTCACCACCCGAGACCACGATGTCCCGTGCCGTCACCGGAATACCATACGATAGACCATGGGCACACCAATGCAGCACGAAATCCCCGCGCACGCGGCGGGCTTTGAATTCGGCCTCGGTAAGACATTCAAAAACCTCTGCATCATCCGCGGCGGGTGGGCGCGTGATGGCACGTCGCACAGAGTGCAAATCCGGACACGCGGTATAGAGCGCAGCGATCAAACTGTCCTTTCCAACGCCCGAGGGGCCGACAACGGCAATAAGGCGCCCCGCCATCTTTATAATAAATCTCTGTTTTTTAAGGCGGTCTCTAACGCAGCCGCACCGGTAAAATGGATCGCATCCATACCCGCCAAACGGGCGCCATCGACATTTGACAAACTGTCATCAATAAAAACACACTCCTGCGCCGCAACACCGGCGCGGGTGGTCAGCAATTCAAAAATCCGGCGATCGGGTTTTGCCACACCTTCAACCCCTGAAACGATTGTAACCCCAAAACTATCGCGCAAACGCGGATGTAACTTCAAGGCCATGGGCCAGGTTTCCGCCGACCAGTTGGTGATGACGTGTAACGGCACACCACGGGCGCGCAAACGATCAACGATGGCCCAAACCCCTGGCACAACATCGGCCACGGTGTTTGAAAAATGCCCCACATAAGCGGCAAATTGGGCAGCATCATCCGCGTTTGTGATGTCGGTGGCCAAATCGGTAAAACGCACGCCTGCGTCGGCGCGGGCATTGCGTGCCATGAAATTGACCCGTTCCATAAAGGCCATGGCCGCATCAGGGCCTAATGTATCGGCCCAGGCCAAGGCCGGGTGCCAATCGACCAATACCCCACCAATGTCGAACACAACGACGCTTGGCGGCATATCGCGGTCTCCTTCACCTTTGATTGTGCCTAGGGGCAATGTTTATTGCATCCTATGGGGCGGGCAGTAGCATTTATGCGGCGACCACTGTGGCACCCTTAAAATACGAAATTCACCCGCCGGTTTAATGGTAAATCGCGGATACGTTCCCCCGTTAGGTCAAACACCGCATTGGCAAGCGCAGGCATAGAAGGCGGGGTAGATGGTTCGCCCACACCGCCCAGATGGGATTGCGTTTCTAAAACCCGCACCTCGGTGCGCGGCACCTGGTGAATACGCAGGGCGTCGTAGTCTGGGAAATTCCATTGCTGCACTTCACCATCTGCAAACGAAATTTCCTGCATCATCGCTGCTGACAGGCCATAGATCAGGCCAGAAATCATTTGTGCCTCGATGATAGAAGGGTCAAGCGCGGTGCCCACATCGCACGCGATCCATGCACGGTTTAGGGCAATGGCCCCATCTTGGTCTTCAATATCAATCACCACAGCCACGGGCGTATGAAACGAATAGGTCATCGCCACCCCGCGCCCGATTCCATTGGGGGTTTGGCCGGTCCAGCCGGACATATCGGCCACCGCCTCTAACACACCGGCCGACGGCGCGTGTTCGGCACGCGCCAATGTCAGGCGGAAATCCAATGGGTCCTGCCCTGCCGCACGGGCCATTTCATCCATGAAACTTTCCATAAAAAACCCGTTTTTGGAATTGCCAACGGATCGCCAAAATCCCACCGGCACCGCCAAATCGGCCAAATGCCCGGCCACACGATAGTTTGGGATCGCGTAGGGTTGATTAAACATGCCTTCCACATGGCCCTTATCGGGGCCGGGCGGTGCATTTCCGGTTAGGCGTGCCAATGATTGGCGCGTGACCGAAGGCGCCGCGACCTTACCATCCAACATCAATGCCGTGCCATCGCGCACCACGCCGCGCATACGCGCGACCGCAGCGGGACGATAAAAATCGTGGCGCATGTCTTCCTCACGCGACCAGGTGACTTGCACCGGCACACCTTCCATGGCGCGGGCCACACGGGCGGCAAGGACAGAAAAATCCACCTCACCCCGGCGCCCAAATCCACCGCCCAGATATGTCACATGGCAGGTGACCTGATCGGGGGAAAGACCCACGGCCTGGGCGGCGTGTTGCTCGGCAAAACCGGGCCCTTGGGTGCCCGTCCAAATTTCTAGCGCATCACCGGTGTATAGGGCGGCGGCGCTCATCGGTTCCATGGTGGCATGGGCCAGCCAGGGGATGGTATATTCGGCCTCAACCACTGTGTCGGTATTGGTGATGTCAACCCCATCGACATTGCCATCATCGCGCAGGGTGGAGTTGGGGGCGCCGTCAAAACTGTCGCGAATAACGTCCAACATACCTGCGGATGTTTCGGGGTAAGGCGCGGGGCCCCAGGTGATGTTGACCGCCTCTGCCGCCTGCATGGCCAACCAGGTGTTGGTGGCCACCACGGCAATGCCGGCGCCCAAATCAACCACACGTTCGACGCCTGGCATGGTTTCGGCCACGCTGGCATCATAACGTTCCATCGTGCCACCTAAACGGGGCGACATACGCACAGTGGCAAATCGCATATTGGGCAAGCGCACATCAATCCCAAATTCTGCGGCCCCTGTGGCCTTGGCCACCATATCTAAACGCGGCATAGACCGGCCCAGGTATTTCCACTGTGACGCCGGGCGCAACGGGACAGACCGCGGCGGATCAATTTCGGCGGCGTCTGCGGCCAAATCGGCATAGGGAATTTCGATACCACCGGCGGCAATCACATGGCCATCGCGGGTATCAAGCGCCCCAACCGGCACGCCCAATCGATCGGCCGCAACCTGTTTTAGGGTTTCGCGGGCGGTCGCCCCGGCCTGCCGCAACCGATCAAACGCATCAATGGTGGATGTCGATCCCCCCGTGATTTGTAACCCCAACATTTTAGGTAGGATCGTCATTGCCTCAATCATTGTATCTTGAAAACCGGTGCGATCATAATCGGTGATGGGCAAGGCGTGGGTCATCAGCCCGGCGTTATAATACGCCTGTGCCGCAGGGCCGTGCATGACGCGCACATCTTGCCACGCAAGGTCAAGCTCTTCGGCAACCAGGGCCGGTAGGGTGGTATACACCCCCTGCCCCATTTCCGCGCGTGCCGCAATCAATGTTACCCCAGTTTGGTCAATGATGATCCAAGGGTTAAGGGCGACCTGATCTTCGCCGGGGGTCAATGGGTTGGGCAAAACCCGGCGGTATTGATACACCCCAAATGCCACGCCACCGGCAACCGCAGCGGTGCCAATTAACAATGTGCGACGGGCAATTTTTCCCCAATTTGCCATAATCTTACCCCTTAAATGTTTGCAGCGGCGGCGCGAATGGCCGCACGAATGCGGGGATAGGTGCCGCAACGGCACAGATTGCCCGCCATCGCAATGTCGATGTCATCATCGGTGGGATTTGGTGTTTCGGCCAACAGGGCGGCGGCCTGCATAATCTGACCCGATTGGCAATATCCGCATTGTGCCACCTGATGTTCAACCCAAGCAGTTTGTAGCGCATGAAGTGTTTCAGGCGTGCCTAAACCTTCGATCGTTGTCACATCCCCCCAAACATCGGCCAAGGCAACCTGACACGCGCGCACGGCCTGCCCGTCGATATGCACAGTGCAGGCCCCACATGCCGCCACCCCGCACCCAAATTTCGTGCCCGTCATATTTAACTGATCCCGTAAAACCCAAAGCAAGGGCACATCATCGGGCAGGTCAATATCATGGCGTGTGCCATTGACGGTAAGGGGGGTTGCCATGGCGGTCTCCTGCACTGTGGGCTGTTTAGATATATGATCTTTAGTTCACTTCGCATTGGTTTGCACGGGGCGGAATGGAATTTTTTATCATTTGATTCACAAGGTTTATTGTCTAGACATCTCAAAAAGTTCCATAGGTCCTGCGGCAAAATAGACCGGTCAAAATCCATAAAATATGTAACGGGTTTGTGCACCCCACAGAATACCCTACATTCCAATGCGTGCCTGAACGGGCCTGCGCCTGTGTTCGAAGATTGAAATAAGGATTAAAACATGCCTGTGAAAAATCGCTTTGCCGAACTTTTACCGGAAATCATCGCCTGGCGGCGGGATCTACACACCCACCCCGAACTACAGTTTGAAACGCACCGCACCGCGGCCATGGTGGCGGACAAATTGCAAATGTTCGGATGTGATCAGGTGGTCCCCGGCATCGGACGCACCGGTGTTGTGGGCATCATCAAAGGCAAAACCGACACATCAGGCAAGGTGATTGGGCTGCGTGCGGATATGGACGCCCTACCGATTCATGAGGAAACGGGCGTGCCCTATGCCTCACAAACCCCGGGGGTCATGCACGCCTGCGGGCACGACGGACATACGGCCATGTTGTTAGGTGCCGCGAAATACCTAACCGAAACGCGGAATTTTGACGGCACGGTGGCCGTCATTTTCCAACCCGCCGAAGAAGGCGGCGGCGGCGGACGCGAAATGGTGGATGATGGTATGATGGAACAGTTCAACATTGCCGAGGTTTACGGAATGCACAACTGGCCGGGTGATCCCGTGGGTGCGTTTTCAATCCGCCCTGGGCCATTTTTTGCCGCGGCCGATGTCTTTTCCATCCGCGTCACGGGGCGGGGCGGACACGCCGCCAAACCCCACGACACCATCGATCCCACCGTGATTGCCTGCCACATTGTTTTGGCCCTGCAAACAATCGTTAGCCGCAATGCAGATCCCAGCAAACAAATTGTGGTGTCTTTGACCTCATTTGAAACGGGATCAAACGCGGACAATGTCATCCCCGAATATGTGGATTTGAAAGGCACTGTGCGCACGCTTGACCCCGCAATGCAAGACCTAGCCGAAGACCGTATGCACACGATTGTGGGTAATACGGCAACCGCCTTTGGCGGCGCGGCAGATTTGAAATATAACCGAAATTATCCGGTGATGGTAAATTCCGACGCGCAAACCGAATTTGCCGCCCAGGCCGCCCAGGCCGTGTCCGGCACCTGCGCCGCCGCGTCGATCGTTATGGGAAGCGAGGATTTCGCCTTTATGTTAGAGGCACGACCAGGGGCCTATATCCTGATGGGTAATGGCGACACGGCCCATGTGCACAACCCGAAATACGATTTTAATGACGACGCGATTCCTGCGGGATGCTCCTGGTGGGTTGAAATTGCCGAACGCCGCTTACCCGCCGCTTAACCCCGATGCGCAAATTGGTTGAAATAGAACGGCGATGGCGCGCCTATTATAATGTGGCACCCACAGATCCGGAGACTTGGGCGCGGGCACGGATTTATAATCTATGGTTTGATCACGCGGTGCTGCGATTGTTTTGGACCAATCAAATGGAAATCGCCCCCGGTGTGTTTCGATCAAATCAACCCACGCCGGGGCGATTGATCCGTTTGCGAGACCAAGGCATAAAATCCATCCTAAGCCTGCGCGGGAGGGCGGACAGTGCCCATTATCTAACCGAAAAAATCTATTGCGCGGAATTGGGTCTAACGCTGCACACGCTTGGGTTTTCGGATAAGGCCCCCCCCACACGCGCAGGTATATTGGCCTTGATTGACCTGTTTCGCCACATCGAAAAACCATTTGTCATGCACTGTAAATCAGGGGCAGATCGGGCGGGTCTGGCCGCGGCGATTTATCTTTTGGTCATCACAGGCCAATCGTTGCAAGAGGCGCAAAAAATGCTTAGCCTGCGATTTTTTCATATCCGCCGATCGCACGCCGGGGAATTAGACCGTGTTTTGGCCGGATTTGCACAGAACGGCGGGGGGCGCGATTTTGAAACTTGGGTGCGCACGCATTATGATCCGCATAACCTACCGCCAAGATGAACACAATTTTTTCGGGCACACCGCCTATCCTATGGTGAGGGTGAGAATAAACCCCGCGCCATACCTACGGCCACAACCGCGCCCACGATCTGCATCACAATGAACGCCGGCACATGGGCCGGTGAAATGCCCGCAAAGGTATCGGTTAAGGCGCGGGCCACTGTGACCGCAGGATTGGCAAAACTGGTTGATGCGGTAAACCAATACGCCCCGGTAATATAAATCGCCACCAATGCCGGAACTAGGCTTGGGGCATGCTGCCGTCCGCCTAAGATGGTAAACACTAACCCTGCTGTCGCCACGACCTCGGCCACCGATGCCCCTACCCCCGCCCGTGGGGTTGACGAAAATTGTATGATTGACAGGTCAAACATGACGTGGGCCAGCCACACACCCAAAATTCCGCCCACCATCTGCACGGCGGTATAGCCCACGGCGCGCCCAAACCCGATTTCCCCATTCAACCAAAAGGCCATGGTCACAGCCGGATTAAAATGCGCCCCAGATATAGGCCCCAGAATTGTGATAAGAACATATAATATAGCCCCCGTTGCAACTGCGTTCGCCAAAAGCGCCACACCGATATTATCCGGTGACAATGCCGCCGCCATGATGCCCGATCCCACAACCCCCACCAATAGCATGGCCGCCCCCAAAAATTCGGCAGCAAAGTATTGTATGGATGTGTGCGGCGGGGGCGCGATCATGAAAACATCGCAGGCAAATCAACGCTGCTATCCGAACCGATTTTATCGAAATGTGTTTCCAAAAAATCGGTGCACGCCTTATGCCCCGATAGGCGTAGCTGGTGCAAAATTTGCGGCACGGCCACCATTTTGGTGGCCACCGATAATTGCCGCATCAATGCGTCATCGGCAACCATGTGAATAAGCACATTTTTCATCGAATCGGTCTGGATCGCACCGGTATCAAGTAACCGTTGCACAAACGCAATCGCCCGCAATTCCCGCAAGAGTGAGGAATTAAAGCTGATTTCATTGATCCGGTTTTGGATTGCGCGCGCCGATGTTGGCACATCTTCACGATATAGCGGGTTGATATTGACGATCAGAATATCCCGCGGCAATGCCTGGTTGAACAAAGGAAACAACGCCGGATTTCCGGTGTATCCACCATCCCAATAAGCCTCAACCCGACCGGTTTTCGGATCGGTAATTTCGACCGCTTGGAATAAGGTCGGCAAACAGGCGGAGGCCATAATCGCCTTTGGTTCGATGTCATCCCCTGTGAAAAGCCGTATTTTTCCCGTGCGCACATTTGTTGCACAGATATAAAAAACCGGCCCGCGATCTTTGCAACATATATCGGCGTAGTGCAATTTTTCGACAATCCGCGCCAAAGGATTCGTATAAAACGGGCCGGCCGCATAGGGGCTGATTGTGCGCGACATCATATCGGCCCACGCAAAGGCCCACGAAGATTCGATCATGTTGCTAATCGCAACGGGGGCCACAGCGTTTAACCAGGGCGCCAGACGCGGGTCGTTGATTGCGCCCACCTGTTCCCAAACCCAGGCCAAATTTTCCTGCGCCGCTATGCGCGAACCAATCGAAAGCCCCGCTTTCACCGCTGCACCATTCAAAGCTCCGGCAGAGGTGCCCGAAATAGCCGCAATTTCAATGTCAGGGCATTCCAACAAGGCGTCCAATACCCCCCAGGTAAAGGCCCCATGGGCGCCCCCGCCCTGTAATGCCAAATTGATACGTTTGGGGTGGGTCATGTGCACATCATGCAAATGGATGCATCGGGCAGAGGCCCGCCCTTATCCACCAGCCTTTTCCAAAACATATGTCCCTGGGGCCGGGGCCAAAATGTTTTGTCCATCCTCGTCCAGATTACGTGCCGCAACATGTTTGCCCGCACGTTTTGAAAGCCAATCTTCCCAATATGGCCACCATGACCCTTTGGTATATGTGGCGCGTGCCTGCCATGCGTCCGGCGTGCCGCGTGCGTCTGAACCGATGTAGTAGCCATATTTATTTTTTGCTGGCGGATTTACGATACCTGCGATGTGGCCAGATTCGGCCAAGATAAAAGTTTTGTTCCGCGACCCCATGCGCACCACGCCTTGAAAACTGTCTTTCCACGCGGCAATATGGTCCGTTTCGCACGCCACGGCACAGATAGGCAGGTTTATATCGGACAAACGTAGCGTAGTGTCCAAAAACGCCAACCCTGTGTCCGCAAATTGGTTACGCTGACACAGATTTCTAAGGTATTGAAGGGCCATTTTGCCGGGCAGATTTGTGGAATCTCCGTTCCAATATAACAGGTCGAAAACCGGCGGTGCCTCTCCCATCATATAACTGCGCACGGCAGGGCCATAGATCAAATCGTTGGCGCGTAGAAAGCTAAATGTTTTGGACATATAGTGACTGTCCAAAATACCTTCGGCTTGCACCTGACGTTCGATGGCATCGACAAAATCGTTTTGTAGAAAGGGTGTAAATTCACCATGGTCGGAAAAATCCGTAAGCGTGGTAAAAAAACTGGCCGATCGCACCGATTGATCACCCCGTTTTTTTAGCAACGCTAATGTTAAGGCCAACGCGGTGCCCGCGATGCAATATCCCACCACATTTACCTGGGTTTGTTGAGTGATGGTTTTGGCGGTCTCAATGGCCGTTAAATACCCTTTCTCAACGTAATCTTCTAACCCCATATCGGCATAGGTCTGATCGGGGTTTTTCCAGCTTACGATAAATAACGTGTATCCTTGATCGACCAACCATTTGATAAGGCTGTTTCCAGGTTTAAGGTCGAGGATGTAGAATTTGTTAATCCAGGGCGGAAAAATCACCAATGGAATCCGATGCACAGTATCGGTTGTAGGCGCGTATTGTATCACTTCCATCATGTCGTTGCGAAATACGACCGCGCCCTTTGTGGTGGCAATATTTTTACCGATTTCAAAGGCATTCGGGTCTGCCAAGGTCGGCAATGCCTCGCCCCGGTGGGTTTCGATGTCACGCACCAGGTTTTCAAGACCTTGAACCAAACTTTGACCATCGGTTTTCACCGCGCGTTCCAAGGCATCGGGATTGGTGGCCAGGTAGTTTGTGGGCGAAAACAGATCAATGACTTGTGTGGCCAAAAATTCGATACGCTTTTTATCGGCTGGGTCCAAATCCTCCAAATCTTCAACGGCTTGGCGAATGGCATTGGCCAAAAAGAAGTATTGTTGTTTGACAAAGTTAAAATACGGATGCCCCTGCCATAAAGGATTTGAAAACCTTTTATCGTTGGGCGCTGTATCTTCGGGCGGGGTAAAATGACCCTTTGCCAATTCTTGTTGTGCGTCTAAAAAATGCGTCAACGCTTTGCCCCAATATTGAACCTGATGTTCAAATAATTTCGTGGGGTTGGTGATCATCGCATTCAAATATGCAACGCCTGCCTTCATATAAATATCCTGGCCTGGGCCTTGCAAACCAGCATCCGACGCAGGCCGTTGACCCAGCGCGGTGACCAGGCGTTTTGACAACGTTTCAATTTTGCTTAGATTATCTTGCAACTTATCTAGGTTTTCGCCCATGACACATTCCTTTGCGGTATCGGGGCGCCGCCTTGATTCCGGCGAACACTTGCCACATCATCACCATACGCACGACGGGGTAAGAGGGTAAAGCGATCATATGACAGGAACCCCTAAATTTGATCGCGCAAAGGGGTTACCCCCCAACAAGGAGACATAAATGCGATACCTTCTAACCTATGATTTTATTGAATCGGCGCGTGTGACGGGCCAATGGCTTGGTGCAAGCGCGCGGGCGGTGTGTTCGTATCCACAGCTTGGCCTGATCGCAAATCCGGTCATTCAACTGACGGCTGCATGGGGCGAGGTAACCGAGCGTAGTTTCGCGCGTATGGTGACCAAACCCGATTGGGGCATTTATTCGATTCCCGGCGATGATGGCCGCGATCATATCATAAATATCAAAAAAGTGGTCGAACGCCCATTCGGTGATTTAATTCGTTTTGAGGTGCAGGGCCGCCCCGAAGCGGCGCGTAAGGTTTTGCTCGTCGCCCCCATGTCGGGCCATTACGCCACATTATTGCGGTCTACTGTTATGTCTTTGTTGCCCGATTGTGATGTGTATATCACCGATTGGCACAATGCACGCGATATTCCCGTGAGCACGGGCAAATTCGATATCGAAGATTACACGCTTTACCTGGTGGATTTTATGCGCGCCATGGGGCCGGACACACACGTTATTGCGGTGTGTCAACCCGCGCCCCTAGCGCTGGCCGCGACCGCCTATCTGGCCGGACAAACACCCGAGGCGCAACCGCGCACGCTGACCCTGATTGGGGGGCCGATTGACCCCGATGCCGCAGCAACCGATGTAACAGATTTCGGTAAGCGGGTCACAATGGGCATGTTGGAAAAATTCGTGCTGCAACGTGTGGGTTTCAAACACGCCGGTGCCGGGCGCATGGTTTATCCTGGTTTGCAACAACTTACCTCGTTCATGGCAATGAATACCGATAAACATGCCAATGCATTTGGCAATCAGATCATGCGCGTGGCCAAGGGCGAGGCCTCAGACCACGATAAACACAACAAATTTTATGATGAATACCTGGCTGTCATGGACATGACGGCGGAATTTTATTTATCGACCGTTGAACGTGTTTTTAAGAATCGTGAAATCGCTAAAAATGAGTTTACGATTGCGGGCACGCACGTTGATCTGGACAAAATCACAAATGTTGCTGTCATGACAGTTGAGGGCGGAAAAGACGATATTTCGGCCCCTGGCCAATGTATTGCGGCGCTTGATCTATGCACAGGTTTGCCCGATGCGATGAAAGCCAACCATTTAGAACCAGATGCAGGCCACTATGGAATTTTTGCCGGCAAAAGCTGGCGTAACAGAATCCGCCCGTTAATTTTGAACTTTATTGATACCCATCAAAATAGAACGCAAATACAAATGGTTGCCGCAAACTAAGATAGCGGACAAGGGGTAAGATACCCCTTGTCCGCTCTGTTTTTATAATGCTGGCCAGCCTTTAGCAGCTTCTCTTACGTCCTATAGAAAGACGCATGAAATTGCAGCGGATACGGCCGCAATTTCATGGGATTGCGCGCCTATTTCTATGATTTTGTAGCGTCGTCAGACATGCTGACAGTAGGCACAATCTGATCCCCCCATTGCCCCGTGCCGCTGTGATAACGCGAAACGCGCACCAATTCGACAGATATACCTGCGTCAACGGCCTTTTGCACAGCATAATTGAGTTGATGAACAGCATTGGCAACGCGGTGGATGACGCGATCCCTATCTGTGGTTTCCGGTAAAGAAACCCGTTCAAATGAAGTGTCATCGTTCATGGCTATGTCCTTTATCTTGGCCGCTATATCTTGGGGCTATATCGTAGATCGAAGGTGGGGGGATGCGCGATTATTCTGCCGCGAATTGATTCATGGTATTGCCCGTCCCCCCGGCCAGCAACGCACGATCACCCGCAACCATTTCTTTGAATGTATCGCCCAGGTCCGACCCAACCTCGTGTTGGTGTTTCACAGCAGAAATACCTTGGCGAATTTCTTGCCGCTGCACCCGTGCGACATACGCCAACATTTTATCGTCGCCAAAATACCCACGCGACAATTCATCAATGGTTAACGCATCCAGATGGAAGGTTGGCAAAGTTATCAGATTGTGGAACACGCCCGCCTGGGTTGCAATGTCGTGTTGAAAATTGCGCAATAGGGCATCGGCCTGTTGCCCCAATTCGGTATCATCGTATTCTGGTGACATCAAGGCATTGTCTGCGGGGTAATCATCGGCGGTGATTTTACCCTCTGCCACCCATTGTGCGCGAACCTGTTTGCGCAAATTCAATGTCCAGTTGAAAGATGGCGAATTGTTGTAGGCCAGTTTCGCGTGCGGCACCGCTTTGCGAATTTCGCCCACCATACCGGCAATTTCGGCCACATTGGGCGTATCGGTTTCGATCCAAAGCAAATCTGCACCGCCCAGTTTGATTGCAGCGATGCAATCTTGGATAACCCGTGCACGGCCCGATCCTTCCTTAAATTTGAAAAGACCATTGGCCAAACGCACGGGGCGCACGAATTGGCCATCCCGAAACAGGGCAATCTCACCATCCTGCATGGGGGTATCATTGGTGATCGGGGTTGTTTGTAACCAGCGGATGTAATCGGCCGCCAAATCATCGGGGCGCTGCGACACCGGCACTTTTTGAGTTAGCGATGCGCCCAAACTATCGGTGCGTGCGATCAACACGCCGTCGTCTACACCAAGCTCTTCAAACGCCAAACGGCAGGCGCGCAATTTTTCAATGAAATCTTCGGCGGGAACGGTAACTTTGCCGTCTTGGTGGCCGCATTGTTTTGCATCGGACACCTGATTTTCAATTTGCAGGCAGCACGCACCGGCCTTGATCAGCTCTTTCGCCAACAAATATGTGGCGTGTTCGTTGCCAAACCCCGCGTCAATATCGGCGACGATGGGCACAACATGGGTTTCAAAGGCATCAATCGCGGCAATGGCGGCACGTTCCGCCGCTACGTCGCCCGCAATGCGCGCGGCCTTCAGATCTTTGAATAAATCATTTATCGTCACTTCATCGGCCTGCCGCAAAGAAACGTAAATTTCTTGTATAAGATCCGCCACGGCGGTTTTTTCGTGCATGGATTGGTCGGGCAAATGCCCCCAACGATTGCGTAAACCGGCCACCATCCAACCGGACAGATAAACATAGGTGCCTTTGGCCGTGCCACGCATCCGCTTAACTGCTTTGATCATTTGTTGCGCGTGGAAACCGGACCAACATCCAAGAGATTGGGTAAATTGCGATGGATCGGCATCATAGGCGGCCATATCCCGGCGCATCACACCGGCCATATCCCGCGCCACATCTAGGTGGGTGGCATATGTGTTTTGTAACTTTAGCTG
>CALFSY010000187.1 GCA_937916365.1 uncultured Jannaschia sp.
CAAAATCTTGAATATGCGAAAAATCGCAAACTCATAAAAAATGAAACAAAACGTGGTCCAAAATGAAAAATAATTTGTCCCCGCCCATCGATCCGCCGCCAAGGGCGCGTTGGGTGATCTTTTACGCGTTTTACTAAAGGCCAAGGCCGAGGAATCGGGCGTTGCGGCAAAACTTATCGCCTCGGCCGCCGATCTAGATGCCATGGCGGGCGGCGACCTGCATGGTATCTGGGCCAAGGGATGGCGGCACGAGGTATTCGGCGCGGACGCGTTGCGATTGCTTAGGGGTGAAATTGCCTTATCGGCACAAGACAAGGTGGTAAAAATCGTGCCTGTGTTGGATGTTTGAGGTATAACAGTTTTTTAATACCGAATGAAAACATTTGCCTATCGACGCATAACCCCCGCAATCACTGATCCAAAAACGATCTTAATTTCCGGCTGCGGCTGGGATGTTTAAGTTTGCGCAATGCCTTCGCCTCGATCTGGCGGATGCGTTCGCGGGTGACGGAAAATTGTTGGCCCACCTCTTCCAATGTATGATCAGTGTTCATGCCAATGCCAAACCGCATGCGCAGAACGCGCTCTTCCCTTGGGGTCAGGCTGGCCAATACCCGCGTTGTGGTTTCTTTTAGGTTTTCCTGAATGGCGGAGTCGAGCGGCAAAACGGCATTTTTGTCTTCGATAAAATCGCCCAGTTGGCTGTCCTCTTCATCGCCGATGGGGGTTTCCAACGAAATTGGTTCTTTTGCGATTTTCATGACCTTGCGCACCTTGTCCAAAGGCATCTGCAATTTTTCGGCCAATTCTTCGGGTGTGGGTTCGCGCCCGATTTCATGCAACATTTGCCGCCCCGTGCGCACCAATTTGTTGATTGTTTCGATCATATGAACGGGAATGCGGATCGTGCGCGCCTGATCGGCGATGGATCGGGTAATTGCCTGACGAATCCACCAGGTGGCGTAGGTCGAAAATTTATATCCGCGGCGATATTCAAATTTATCGACCGCTTTCATTAGGCCAATGTTGCCCTCTTGGATAAGGTCAAGGAATTGAAGGCCGCGGTTGGTGTATTTTTTGGCAATCGAAATCACCAGCCGCAGATTGGATTCAACCATTTCTTTTTTGGCTTGGCGGGCCTCTTTTTCGCCCTTTTGCACCTGGTGCACGATGCGGCGAAATTCGCTGATGTTTAGGCCAACATAGGTGCCGACGTGGGCCATTTCAGTGCGCAGGTCCTCAACCTGGTCGCGCGATCGGTCCAACAATGCCTGCCATCCCCGGCCCGATTTTTCCATCATGCGATCAACCCACGTAGGGTCCAGCTCGTGCCCGCGGTATTCATCAACAAATTCGCGGCGATTGATTCGCGCATGATCGGCCAATTTCACCATTTTTGAATCGATCGACATGATGCGCCGATTGATACCATAGATTTGGTCAATCAATGCTTCGATCCGATTGTTGTGCAGGTGCAATTCGTTTACCAAATCCACGATTTTGGTGCGTAGTTTTTGGTAACTGCTTTCATCCATTGCGGAAAAAACGGCCGTTTCATTCAACGTGGCGCGCATCCGTTGATCCTGCATGGCGGACAAATGTTCGTAGTGGGCGGCAATTTGATCTAAGGTATCCAACACGCGAGGTCTAAGTGCTGCTTCCATTGCGGCAAGGCTTATGTTGGCCTGTTCTTCGTCTTCGTCATTTTCTTCGGTAATTGGGTTGCCGTCGGCATCCAGTTCGGGTTCTGAGGCGGTGGCCTCGGGTTTTTGATGTGTGGGGGATGGAGGTTGGGCAGACGTGGCGGCCATCAAGTCGATCACCGGTTCATCTTCATCCTCGTCCATCGAGCGGCCAAATGTGGTGTCCAGGTCAATAATATCGCGCAAAAAAATGTCTTCGCGCAACAATTCGTCCCGCCAAATTGTAATGGCGTTAAAGGTTAGCGGGCTTTCGCATAAACCTGCAATCATGGTGTTACGGCCCGCTTCGATCCGTTTTGCAATCGCAATTTCGCCCTCACGCGATAGCAATTCAACCGATCCCATTTCCCGCAGATACATGCGCACGGGATCGTCGGTTCGATCAAGTTTTTCGGTTTCGGTGCTGGCGACCGCAATTTCACGAGAGGTGGAGGTTTCGACAAGGTCGGTTGCCCCTTTGGGGGTTTCCTCTTCCTCGCTCGCTTCGTCTTCTACCACGTTGATGCCCATTTCCGATAACATCGACATCACGTCTTCAATCTGTTCTGAGGACACTTGATCGGGGGGCAGAACGTTATTTAATTGATCATAGGTAATATACCCCCGCACGCGGGCATCCGCGATCATCTTTTTGACCGCTGCTTGGCTCATATCCAGGCTAATTTCCGGATCTTCGACGTTTTGTTTGCGATCACTTGTATCTTTGGCCATGGGGTTTTTGTCCTTTGGCTGGGGCGAATTGCGTGGGGTCTATCACAAAGAAGTCAAGATTATGTAATTCAAATTACGAAATCTCCTAGGTGGATTAGCGGTTTTTCTTTTCGTTTGTGGCGGTTTCTATCAATTTGCGAAAGGCGGTCCTGGCTTCATCGGTGTCTTCAAACGGGGCGTCACCCGTCACAAATCGAGGTTTGTTTGTGGCATGTTTTTTCATAATGGTTTCATTCATGCGTTGATTAAGGTGTGCATCCCCGTTGCCGATGTCTTTTATATCTTCAAGCGCTTCGGTCAATTCATGTCTTAACGCCGCCGCGGCGGAAAGTTTTGCAAATTCATCCCGCAGGCAGGTTGCGGCGGTTTCTGGCGCGGGGTCGCCGGTTAAAAAGGGGAAAATACGCAAATATGCCATGCCGCGCAGGCGATCTAGGGCAGATATAAGATGATGATCATCTGTTTGGTGCAAAAGTTCCGTTTCATCGGCGGCTTGGGTTTTTAGTAAATGGTCAATCAAATGTGTTTGTTCCGCGGTGTTGGGGGTTAACCGTTCTAAATCGGCCTCAAACATTGGTAATAATTCGGGATAGCGATACAATGTGGCGATTATCAATGCTACCCGCAGGGTGTCACGATCAAACGCTCCGGACGCTACGGCCGAGGCGCGGGTTCTTTCAAGTGGTGTTTGCGCCTCGGCAAAACCACGGGTGTTATGCCAAGGTCGGCGGTGCGCGGTGTGGTGTGGGCGAAACAGTGTTCGGCGCAGATCGGCCAAAGCATCACCATAATGGCGGCGCAGCCCGGAGTCGGGGATCCGGCCGATGGCGCGGCGCAAACGTTGGTCAAGCGCGGCGCGGCGTTCAGGGCTATCGAACACTTGCCCTTCGGTTTCACGGCGCCACAAAAGATGAACCAAAGGTTTCGCGCCCTCAATTTGTGTGCGCATTGCATCCGCCCCACGCGCGCGGATCAAATCGTCGGGGTCAAGCCCGTTTGGCATGATGCAAAATCGCAATGTTTTGCCAGGTTGCAAAAGGGGCAATGCCAAATCCACCAACCGCATTGCCGCGCGTTGACCGGCGGTATCACCATCTAATGTGATGATAGGTTCATCCGCGATGCGCCACATCAAATCCAACTGCGCTTCGGTAATGGCGGTGCCCAACGGCGCGACGGCAGCCTCAAACCCCGCTTTGACCAAGGCGATCACATCCATATACCCCTCGGCCACGATCAACGGATGTTGTTTTCCGGCGGCTTCGCGCGCGGGGCCATGATTATAAAGCGCGCGACCTTTGTCGAACAAAGGCGTTTCGCGCGAATTTAGGTATTTCGCGGGGGTCGCCGGATCCATCGCGCGCGCCCCAAACCCGATACACCGCCCGCGCCCATCCCGGATCGGAAACACAATGCGGTCACGAAATGCGTCATAGGGCGCGCGCCCGTCATCGGGTTTTGTGGCCAATCCCGCCGTAATGATGTCTTCGGCGTCAAATCCCTTGTCCTGCAACGCCTGCAATGTGTTATTGCGCAAACTGGGGGCAAACCCAATTTCAAATCGGTCCAAGATCGTTTGATCCAGCCCACGTTGCGTTAGATAAGCCCGTGCATCCGCTGCGGTTTGGGTTTTAAGGTTCAACCGAAAGTGTTTGACCGCTGCCTCGGTCACACGAGCAAGGCGGCTTTCGTGATCTAACCGTTCGATTGCGCGCGGGTCACGTGCGGGCATTTGCATGCCTGCGCTACGCGCCAAAAGTTCGACCGCCTCAACAAAATTTACGTTTTCAGTTTCTTGGACGAATTTGAACACATTGCCTTTGGCGTGGCAGCCAAAGCAATAATAAAACCCCTTTCGATCATCGACATGAAAACTGGCGGTTTTTTCCTGATGAAACGGGCACGGGGCCCACATATCGCCTTTGGCTTGGTTTGATTTTCGCGGGTCCCATATCACTTTGCGCCCCACGACCTCGGTGATGGAGATGCGGTTGCGTAGTTCGTCAAGAAAACTGGGCGGAAAAATCATGATATTTAATATCGGCACAGACGCGGCGACTGTCTAGGGGGTGATGTCAACAGATAGGGGCATTTTAAGCGCCGTGGCGTTTTGCAAAAACCGCGCGATACCTTGACGTGTGTTTTATGGCATGATGTGACATGCCCATGTGCGCAAGCGAAAATACGAGTAGGCCAAAAAATACAATGCGTGTTACCAAACTGACCCCCCATTTCGGTGTTGATGTCTCCGGCATTAACCTGGCAGAGGTGACAAGAACGCATCTTTTTCCCAAAATCCGCACGTTGTTTGAAGACCATTCCGCATTGTTGTTTCGTGGCCAAGACATGACCGATGAAATGCATCTGCGCCTGGCCCGGATGTTTGGCCCGATTGAAGACCGAAACGCCGATGCGCGTGATAAAGACCAAGATTTCGTAATCCCCAAAGTCACCAATGTGCGCGACGACGGATCGACCAGTGCGCAGATGGATTTGCAAACGCTAAACCTACAGGCGAATTTTCAATGGCATTCGGACAGTACGTTCATGCCCATGCCTGCGTTAACAAACATTATCACCCCCCGTGTCATCACGTCGACAGGGGGCGCCACCGAACTTGCCTCTACCCGCGCGGCATGGGCAGCTATGCCTGAACCATTAAAGGCAAAAATCCGTAGGCGGGGAATTTGGCATAAATATAGCCATTCACGCGCGCGTATTTCGCCAGAACTGGCCACATTACCGATGTTTCATAAATGGCCTGCGCAGCATTGGAAATCGGTTTGGAAAAATCCCGTCAATGGGCAAGAGGCGCTTTATATCGCCAGCCATGCGTTTTGGGTGGATGGTTACGATGCCGCCGAAAGCCAGGCTTTGTTGGACGAATTGATCGCGTTTTGTGCGCAAGATGAATTCGTGTATTCCCATCAATGGAAAATCGGCGATGTGTTGTTGTGGGATCAACGCGCAGTTATGCACCGCGGCACCCCATGGCCTTACGATCAACCCCGCACGTTATCCAGCATCTGCACCTCAACCACCGCCTTGGATGGCGTGGACGATATGCGCCTGCCCACCTAATGCAAGAATGGTTTTTGATAGGGGTTTCACATGATTATCCGCGCCCATAGTGTGCATGTTCGCATAGGGGATTTGCCATGATTTTCGCCGATTTTCTGACATCAACCCCACCTATGCCTGTGGATGTGCCCGCGGAACACATCCAAGGCCCGCAGCGGTTTTTCAACCGCGAACTTAGCTGGCTGGCCTTTAACTGGCGGGTCTTGGAAGAGGCGGAAAACCCCCGCATTCCGGTGTTGGAACGGGTGCGGTTTGTGTCGATTTCGGCGGGCAATTTAGATGAATTTTACACCGTGCGTGTGGCCGGTCTGCGGGAATTGGCGCAAGAGGGCAACACGCGCCCTTCGGCCGATGGGCGCACCCCACGCGAACAGTTGCACCTTATAGATACCGAAGCGCGGCGATTGATGCACCATCAACAAACAGTGTTAACCGTCCTGAAATCAGAATTGGAACGCGAAGGTATCGTTGTGGTCACGGGCGCGACTTTGGGCACGGCGGATCGGACGTATTTGGATGATATGTTTTTATCCAACGTCTTTCCTGTTTTGTCACCATTGGCCATTGATCCGGCGCATCCTTTTCCATTCATCCCCAATGGGGGTATTGCGCTGGCGCTGCAACTGCGCCGTGCAAAAGACGGGCGTCTTTTGCAATCGCTGTTGCCGATCCCCGGTCAAATCGAACGGTTTGTGCGTTTGCCCAGTATTGAGGGGCAAATTCGTTTTCTGCCGTTAGAGGAACTTTTGCTGCTGCATATCGGGGCGCTTTTCCCGGGGTATGATTTGATCGGATCGTGCGTTTTTCGCGTTTTGCGCGACAGTGATTTAGAGGTCGAGGAAGAAGCCGAAGATTTGGTGCGCGAATTTGAAACTGCGCTTAAACGCCGCCGCAGGGGTGAGGTTGTGCGCCTACAAATTTCCGCTGGCGCACCAGAAGATTTGAAAAGCCAGATTGGCGAAAACCTGCGGATTGCCGATGATGAAATCATCGATGTGAACGGTATGGTGGGGCTGGTTTATTTGAAAGAATTGGTGGTTGCCGCACGCCCCGATTTGTTGTGGCACCCGTTTAACCCGCGTGTGCCCGAACGTGTGCAGGACCATGATGGCGACATGTTTGCCGCCATCCGGCAAAAAAATATGTTGTTGCACCACCCTTATGAAACGTTTGACATGGTTGTTCGGTTTTTGGCCCAGGCCGCGCGCGACCCCAATGTCATTGCCATAAAACAAATGCTTTACCGCACCTCCGCCGAAAGCCCGATCGTAGACGCACTGTGCGAAGCAGCCGAAAACGGAAAATCCGTCACTGCGTTGGTGGAGCTTAAGGCGCGTTTTGATGAGGCTGCCAATATCGGCCAATCGCGCAAATTAGAACGCGCAGGCGCGCATGTGGTGTATGGGTTTATTCATTACAAAACCCATGCCAAAATTTCCGTTGTTGTGCGGAAAGAGGGGAACAAACTGTTGACCTATACCCATTTCGGGACAGGCAATTACCACCCCATCACGGCGCGCATTTACACCGATCTTAGCCTTTTTACCAATGACGACGCTTTGGGCCGCGACGCCACAAAGGTGTTTAATTACGTTGGCGGATACGCTGAACCCGAAGGTTTGGAAAACCTGTCCATTTCGCCCCTGACCCTAAAATCCACGATTATTGACGGCCTACAAGCCGAAGCAGTCCACGCCCAGGCCGGACGGCCCGCCATGGTCTGGGCGAAAATGAACAGTTTGATCGAACCCGATGTGATTGATGCGCTTTATGCCGCTAGCCAAGCTGGCGTGAAAATTGATCTGGTCATCCGCGGCATTTGTGGGCTGCGCCCGGGCATTCGTGGATTAAGCGAAAATATCCGCGTGAAATCTATCGTGGGGCGATATTTAGAACATTCGCGCATTGCGTGTTTTGGAAACGGGTATGGATTACCCGCCAAAAATGCCCGCGTTTACATCAGCTCTGCCGATTGGATGGGGCGTAATTTGAATCGCCGCGTTGAAACTTTGGTCGAATGCAAAAACGATACTGTAAAGGCACAAATCGTTAGCCAAATCATGGCGGCAAATCTGGCCGATGTGGCGCATACGTGGGTATTGCAGCCCGACGGCACATACATGCGCCCCGATCTTACGCAAATCGAAAATCCGTTTTCGTGTCATCGTTTTTTCATGGAAAATCCATCTCTGTCTGGGCGCGGATCGGCAGGCGCCAAAGATGTGCCAACATTAACCCATAGCCATGATTAAAGGCGATTAAATCGCCCTATAAAGTGGGGCCATAACAAGGGGTGTTTCGGACACTGTACCCAAAAAATTACGCGTTTTAGAAAAATAAACGCCGGTAAAGCGCATGGGGCAGAAACCGACTTAACCGAAAGATCAGGCTGAACCCCGTTGGAAACGCACGGGCGAACCGGGCCGAATTCATGTGATCGAAACATATCTGTGCGGCGCGTTCTGGGTCCATCAGAAAGGGCATGTTAAATGTGTTTTGATCGGTCAATCGGGTTTTGATGAACCCGGGGTTTATAAGTTGCACATCAATCCCGGTGTGGCGCAAATCGCCGTCCAGCGATTGGGCCAACGATAAAAGCCCCGCTTTAGAGGCCGCATATCCAATGGCACCAGGCAGTCCACCAAAACTTGAAAGACTGCCGATTAAAACGATGTGACCTGTGTCTTTCGCGACGAACTGCGGCACCACGTGGCCCAAAACACGGGCCGCGCCGATAAGATTGATATCTAACATGGCCTCGGCTTTTTGCGCGTTCCAATCCTGTGCGCGCATGGGCCAATATACCCCGGCGGCAAAAATCATGCCGTCAATATCGCCTGCCGCATGTGCGGCCCCCGCAACCGATCCACTGTCGCCCACATCAATGGGAATAATCCGTGCACGTCCAGGCAAGTTTTGCGCCAGCAGGGTTAGTTTATCCGCCGATCGTGCCGATAAAATTACGTCGGCACCTGCGCGGCTTATGACCTCTGCCAGGGCCTTTCCCAACCCTTCCGAGGCGCCTACAATCCAATATCGTTTGCCGCGCCAATCTTTCATGGATCATGTTCCATTTGGTTGCGGGGGTAACCGGTGGTTTCCTTGGGTCATTGCGACACCTCGTGTGGTGGGGGCGTGGGGCGCGGGCGGTATCGCGCGCCTTTCCACCATAATTTGAACGCCTGCCAATGGATCAAGGCCAAAACGCGCCGTGCGCCCAATGGGCGCGCTAAGGCGGCGGTCAGGATACGCCAATTTGTCAACATGCGCCGCCGGCCCGTGAGGGTTGCAAAAACGCCTTCGCCATGTGCGGTATAATTGATCCAAATGCCGATACGATTGGTGCGGATGTCAAACCGAAAACGGTATCCGCCATCGACGGATTGAAATGGCGAAACATGGAAAATTTTCGTGGCGGTTAGAATATCGTCACGCATGATCGGCCGCTGGTCGGGATGCACGCAGAGATAGGAATGGCGATCGCCGAACGTATTTGTGACCTCTGCAATCACCGCGCGTATCTGGTTTTGAAGATCGTGGGCAATCCAAAACGACACAGGGTTAAACACATGGCCAAACGTGCGGGGTTGGGTCAAAATCATAAGGCGCCCGTTTGTTACATTTTCCAATCCATATGCCGCCAAAACCTGCCGCGCCCATATCGGACCTTGGCCTTTACCCATCGGGCCGCCGTGATCTTGGTCCCAAACGGCAGCTAATCCAAACCGGTTTCGTTGGAACAACATAGGCGCTTGTAGGGTGGGGGGCGTGGCCTCGGCATCCAACATCACATAATCAATGCCATAGGTGAATGCGTTTTGGATTGTGCCTTGCCGCCCGTGAAAGGTTTTGCCAACAATGTGATCGACGCGCGCCATCATGTTGTTTGGGCGACCTTTTCTTGGTCGTGTGCCGTCATCCCTGTAACCACATCAAGAGCAGAGGCATAGCCATCCTCATGAAACCCGTTTTTCATCCATGCCCCGCAAAACCAGGTTGCGTTTTGACCATTGATGCGCCGGATCGTATCCTGTGCGGCCATAACGCCTAGATCATAAACCGGATGGCGAAACGTGGTGGTGTCATAGATTAACCGATCCTCAATGGCCGTGTGGGAATTAAGCGTCACGAAAAGCGGATCATCCTTTGGAATTGGTTGCAAACAATTCATCCAATAGGTCAATGCGATTGGCCCGTGCCGCGATGGTTCATCGCGTTCGATATAGTTCCAGCTGGACCATGTGGTGCGGCGGCGGGGCATGACACGTGGGTCGGCATGCAAAACGGCATCGTTTGATTGATACCGAATGGCCCCTAGGGCGGCGTGTTCGGTTGGGGTTGCATCGGCCAGCAACCCTAATGTCACGTCGGAATGGGTGGCAAACACCACGGCATCGAAACGTTCCCCCCGGCTCGTGTGCGATACTTCAACCCCGTGGGTGGTGCGCCGCACACCGTCAATGGTTGTCGATAGGTGTATATCCACCCCCCGCGTGCGCATTGCGCG
Organism: uncultured Jannaschia sp.; assembly: GCA_937916365.1. GTDB lineage: Bacteria > Pseudomonadota > Alphaproteobacteria > Rhodobacterales > Rhodobacteraceae > JANSYL01. The sequence goes on from CALFSY010000187.1 coordinate 10,003, forward strand.
TTCAAGCCGGGTGACATATTCGATGGACCCGCCCTTGACCGTCCACCATTTATGCTGCCCCGATATTTGCAACAGGTTGTGATTGCGAAAAAATTGCACCAAGGCGTGCGCAGGAAAATCCATGATTTGATTTTTGGGGGTAGACCAAATTGCCCCCGAAATCGGTGTTAGATAATAATCGCGAAACCATCGGCCTAGGCGCATCTGATCCAACAACGCGCCCAAGGTGATTGTCGGGTCAACAGCATATTTTTTGGCCCAAGTGTTAAATCGCAAAATATCGCGGATCATGCGCAGGAATTGCGGATGGACCATATGGCGGGGTTGTGCAAACAATGCACGCACATTGCGCAAACCATATTCAATACGCCGATGATGGAATGAGGCAGCAAAGCTCATGTTTGAGGGGGCAATGGGCACATCAAGATCGTTGAAAAGCCGCGTAAGATTTGGGTAATTCGCATGATTAAAAACAATGAACCCCGTATCAACGGGTTGATCCCCATTGCGCCCCGCGATCACTGTGCGTGCGTGCCCGCCGAGGCGCGGTTCCGTTTCAAATAATGTTACAGTATATCGGTCCGATAGATGATAGGCTGCGGTCATGCCTGAAATACCCGCGCCGATTACGGCAACCCGTTTTGGTGCGCGGGGGCGCGATTCCAATGGCGCGTGATTGTTCATGCCAACAACTTATCAATTATACCAATATATTCGATTTTGATTTAGCGCATAAAATATATTTGTCACCTTTGATTAGGGCAAATATCAAAAAAGGTCGCCGATCATGTTCACATCTTTCATGCCGCTTGCATTGGCCGAGGCGCGGGCCGCCGCCACCCGGGGGGAGGTGCCGGTGGGCGCCGTAATTGTGCGCGATGGGCGGGTTTTGGCCCAGGCCGGCAACCGCGTTCGCGAACACATCGACCCAACCGCCCACGCCGAAATGTTGGCGATCCGTGCCGCCTGTGCAACACTGGGGGCAGAGCGGTTAATACAGTGCGACATATGGGTGACGTTGGAACCTTGCGCCACATGCGCGGGCGCTATCGCCGCGGCACGCATTGCGCGGCTTTACTATGGGGCGGATGACCCAAAATCAGGCGGTGTGGCCCATGGTGCGCGCGTGTTCGATCACCCGCAAACACATTGGACGCCCGAGGTTTATTCAGGGATCGAAGAAAAGGGTTGCGCCGATCTTTTGCGCGAATTTTTTGCCACCCAGCGTTAGATAAGGGTAGCACGATTATATTAATCAAACATGACACATTAGACTTTAGCCAAACGTGAAAGCATATCTATCCCTTCCGGTGGCGCCGTCTGTTGGTGGTTAAAACCGATAAACCAACCCTAATGCACCGCCCACTTGGGTCATATCATCGTTTTCGACGATCGGACTGTTTTGAATATCGTCGGGCAAAAATTCGGCGCTTAAATTCGCGGTTAGACCCAGCCGCCGCGTCAATGGTATAAAACCGCTTATGCCAACAAAGGGCGTGATCGTGGGCCCGGGGGCATAGGCAGGGCGATTGATCGTCGCCTCGTTTGGGCGCACACCATAAAGGTATTCGGATAAACCATCGCTGCGAATGTTGACGCCGGTATAAAAAGACGCCGGGAAAGACAATCGCGTGATCGGTTGTGTGGCGCGCAACGATAATTCGCGCCCGTCATGTTCTTGGGTAATGTCTTGGGTAAAGGTGGCGGCAATCCTGGTGCGGCTGGGGCCAAATTCATGGGCATATTCAAGGCCGGCTTCAAAGCTAAGGTCACGATCTAGGGGGCTACCGCTGCTGCGGGTGCGCACAAGGGCCGAAAATTCAGAAGTTTCGGTTTGAACAAAGGCAAAAGAAACGCGGCCAAGGCGGCTTGAAAACCGCCCATGATCGAATGAAATGGCCGGTATGACCCCAAAAGAAAGCGCATCTTCCCCCACAAAAGGTGAGGTCGCGCCAACCCCGATAAGACCAACACGCCATGTGGGGCGATCCGTGGCATTTTGGGTGGTTTGCGCAGACGCGATGGACCCAAGACCACACACAGCAATGATAGCAATAAAATGGCCGAGAGCCATGAGAGTTAACCTTTGTAAGAGTTATGTCTGTATCACATACAGAATTTATTTATTCAATAATATAATTGTTTATCATGTTTGAACGCATTGTTTACGAAGACTTGAATGCACGCCAAAAAGAAAATTATAATTTTCAAAAAGTCGCCGCAAGGTTAAGCGATTATGGCTTTAACTGTATGCGCCTTACCGATGATTGGGAAGGGGCCGATTTCATCGCCTGCCATATTAATGGCCAGAATTTTTTGAAGGTTCAGCTAAAAGGCCGGATGTATTTAGATAAAAAATACATGGGCAAAAATGTCCATATTGCATTCATAGATGGGCAAGACTGTTATGTATATCCCCATGATGACGTTATGGAACATGTCGAGACCATGGGCAAAATCAACGATACCGTGTCTTGGGCCGAAAAAGGCGCCTATAGTTGGCCACAAATTCCGCATTGGGCGCGGCCCGTAATTGATAAATTCAAAATGTAACGACACAGTCAAACCCTACAATAAACGCGCGGAGGGCCTATAAGCCGGATTCTGTCCCGGGGCGCGGGGCCCCATGGATGACCATTCCTCTGGGCGCGCGGTTGCCCGCACGCTCTGGCTGCCAACCCGGATCTTTGGGGGTGAAGCGCCCCCGGCCATGGCCGCAAGATCCCTATTTGGCATTGCTCCCGGTGGGGCTTGCCGTGCCGGTTCGGTTGCCCGTCCCGCGGTGGGCTCTTACCCCACCGTTTCACCCTTGCCCGGCGTATCCCGTTGGCGAACCTTCGGTATAGCGGGCGGTTTGATTTCTGTGGCGCTGTCCGTCGGATTGCTCCGCCCGGGGGTTACCCGGCACCGTTGCTTCAAGGAGTCCGGACTTTCCTCGAACGGTATATCGCCCGCGGTCATCCGGCCCTCCGCACGGGATCTTTGATTACGGCTTTGGCGTGGGTGCGTCAATCGCCGACATGATGGACCAAATCGGCCATGATTGCACAATCCCACCCATCAAGCGGGCCATCGGCCCAAGGGCGGAAGCGCAAACGATATGTATAAAGCAGTAGATCATCATCCATATCCTGATACCCGAATTGCGCAGCGTTGCGGCGAAATGTTGGCCAATCAACCGGTTCAACTGCCCCAACATTTGGCCACACAGATAGGCCTCGCACCGCCAACCGCCGCCAATCAAATCGTGGGCCGGGGTCGATTTTGCGGCCCGGGGCCATATCCGAATGGGCGATCACACCCTCAGGCTGAATGTCCCAACGTGCTAAAATATCGTGCAGCAGCGTTTCCAAAGCATCCATCAACGGGGCGGCAAAGGGGGTTTTGCCGGTGTTATCAAGTTCAATGCCAATGGAGCGGGAATTGACGTCATCCGCCCCCCGCCACATACCCGCCCCCGCGTGCCATGCGCGCATCGTTTCATCCACCAGTGTGATAATTTGCCCCTGGGTTGAGATCAGATAATGGGCCGATACCGCGCGCGCGGGGTCGCACAACACACGTTCGGCCGCGGTGCAATCGGTCATCGCGGTGTAGTGCAACACCACCAAATCGGGCATGACCCCATTGCGGCGTGGCCCAAAATTAGGGGAACGCGCCATGATCCAAGGGGTTGCATAATCCCGCGATTGTAAAATTGCGCTCTATCATCGCACCGATACTGGCAAATTTTGCGCCACAATTCAACGAACGGTGTTATTGCAGGATAATCTTGTGTGATCCTATCTTACTCTTGGCGCACTCCTCATAACAATGACGAACCGGTATGTGACTATGGCAAAGATTTGCCCTCAAACGCCTTCCCCCAAAACGCATACCTCGGAA
>CALFSY010000188.1 GCA_937916365.1 uncultured Jannaschia sp.
TACCAATTCGTTTTGTGCCTGCACAAATGCAACCAATCCGGCGGGATTTGGAAATTTGTCGTTGTGAAACGCGATTGTTACGCCCTTTGGCCCTGCGTCCATACGCGCGATGTGGGCGCGTTTGCACATTGTTTTGATCCGCATCACCAACAATAATGTGTTCACCTCGCGCGGTAATTTCCCGAACCGATCAATCAATTCCGCGGCAAAACCTTCAAGGTCAACCTTGGTTTCCAGTTGGCTAAGCCGCCGATAAAGGCCTAAACGCACATCCAAATCTGGCACATACGTTTCGGGGATCAACACCGCCACGCCCAGATTAATCTGCGGCGACCACTGGCCATCATCTGTTGGCAATCCCTCGGCCTCACCCGAGCGGATTTTGGCAATCGCGTCTTCGAGCATTGATTGATAAAGTTCAAAACCCACCTCGCGCACGTGGCCAGATTGTTCCGCACCAATGATGTTGCCGCCCCCACGAATATCAAGATCTTGGCTCGCAATCGTAAATCCGGCCCCCAATGAATCAAGCGCCCCCAGCACCCGCAGCCGTTTTTCCGCCGCCGGGGTCAATTTTACCCGGGGTTTTGTTGTCAAAAACGCGTAGGCACGGGTTTTTGATCGCCCCACCCGCCCACGAATTTGATAAAGCTGCGCCAACCCAAACATATCGGCCCGATGAATAACCATGGTATTGGCGGTCGGAATGTCGATGCCCGATTCAATGATCGTGGTGGCCAACAAGACGTCATATTTCCCGTCGTAAAAGGCATTCATCCGATCATCCAAATCACGTGCCGCCATGCGGCCGTGGGCGATGACAAAGCTCACCTCGGGCACCTGTTCCTGCAAAAATGATTCAATTTCTGGTAAATCTTCGATGCGCGGCACGACATAAAACGATTGTCCACCACGATAATGTTCGCGCAACAATGCCTCGCGGATTGTAACGGCATCGAATTCAGCCACATACGTGCGAATGGCCAAACGATCAACCGGTGGTGACCCGATGATCGACATATCGCGCACGCCCGATAGCGCCATTTGCAATGTGCGTGGGATCGGCGTTGCCGATAATGTGAGAACATGCACATCCGACCGCAATGTTTTTAGTCGTTCTTTGTGCGTAACACCGAAACGTTGTTCTTCGTCAACGATCAACAGGCCAAGGGTTTTGAACTGCACGCCCTTGGCCAACAGTGCATGGGTGCCGATGCAAATGTCCACTGTGCCTTCGGCCAAACGCGCGCGTGTTTCAGATGCCTGTGTGGCGGACACAAACCGGCTAAGCGGGCGGATGGTCATGGGCAAGCCACGAAAACGCTCGGCAAAAGTTTGGGCGTGCTGGCGTGCTAGTAATGTGGTTGGGGCAATGACGGCCACCTGAAACCCCGCTGCGACGGCCGCAAATGCGGCGCGCATTGCCACCTCTGTTTTGCCAAATCCCACATCACCCACAATCAACCGATCCATTGGGCGCCCGCGTGACAGATCGTCCAATGTGTCGGAAATCGCAGTGAGCTGATCCTCGGTTTCTTCGTGGGGGAACCGTGCGCGAAAGGTTTCCCACATATCCTCTAAGGGTTCGATAATAGGGGCCTTACGCAGTTCGCGTTCGGCGGCTAGACGAATCAATTTATCGGCGATTTGACGAATGCGATCTTTAAGCCGGGCCTTTCGGGCCTGCCATGCTCCACCGCCCAATCGATCAAGCAACCCGTCAGCATGGCCATAACGGCTGAGCAGTTCGATATTTTCGACTGGTAAAAACAATCGGTCACCCCCCGCATATTCCAAGGCTAGGCATTCATGCGGGGCGCCCATAGCGGTTATCGTCTCTAACCCGTTATATCGCCCCACACCATGATCAACATGAACCACCAAATCCCCATGGCTTAGTGTTTGCGCCTCGGTCAAATACGCTTCGGCACGTTTTGCTTTGCGGCGGGGGCGAATAAGGCGATCGCCCAAAACGTCTTGTTCGGATATGACGGTTACATCGTTGCCTGAAAAACCTTCTTCCAGTGGCCAGACGGTTAGGTTCACGGTTCCCTTTCCGCCCGCATCGCGCGCGTTTGCAATCCGTGTAAGCCCTGTGACGCCTTGATCATCAAGTAACCCATGCAGCCGTTCACGCGCGCCTTCGGACCATGAGGCTATGATAACCGACGTGGTTTTTCGGACATCGGCGATATGTTCGGCCAAGGTTTTGAAAAGACTGATGTCTTGCCTTTGACGCTCGGTGGCAAAAGATCGGCCAACGCGCCCGCCTCTATCAACCACTCCGGGGCCGGGCGCCTGGGCAAGGGGGGAAAATTGCAAAACACGGTGGGATTTTATGGCCGCGTCCCAGGCCGGATCATCTAAATACAACAATGCGGGCGGCACTGGTTTATAAATGGTATCAAGCCGCCCTTTTTGCCCCAACGCGGTTTTGCGGGTATCATATTGATCGGCGATTGCCGCCCACCGCGCATGGCGCTGGGGGGCGCTGCGATCATCCAATGTTAGTGTGGCTGTGGGCAGATAATCGAACACCATTTCCAATGTGTCGTGAAAAAACGGCAACCAATGTTCCATGCCCTGGTGTTTTCGCCCTGCGCTTATGGCCTCATACAATGGATCGTCTGCGCCTACGGCCCCGAATTCAGAACGATAATTTTGGCGGAAACGTGTGATGGCCTCTTGATCCAAAATCACCTCGGACACAGGCGCAAGTTCGATACGATCCAATGTTTCAGTGGTCCGTTGTGAAAGCGGATCAAAGCGCCGCGCGCCGTCTAAAACATCGCCGAATAAATCCAAACGAACGGGCGCTTGCGCACCGGCGGGCCATACATCAACAATACCACCGCGCACGGCATAATCCCCAGGTTCGGTGACAGTGGGGGTGCGGGCAAACCCCATACGCGCCAAAAATGCCTTTAACGCGGCTTCATCAATTCTGCCGCCGACCTGTGCGGCAAAGGCCGCATCGCGCAAAACTGCGCGTGGGGGCACGTATTGTGTGGCGGCGTTTAGTGTCGTCAAAACAACAAACGCCCCTGTCAATCCATGTGCCAAAGCGGTCAACGTCGCCAGGCGCGTGGCGGAAATAGCTGGATTGGGGGACACGCGATCATACGGCAGGCAATCCCACCCAGGAATTTGTAGGACGGGCACAGAGGGATCAAAAAACCCCAACGCCGCCGTCAACGCCGCCAAGCGTTTATCATCGCGCGCGATATGTAAAACGGGGCCATGGCCGCGCGCCAATTCACGCAAGATTACGGTGGCGTCGAACCCTTCGGGCACGCCACCGGCAAGAATATGGACAGGATCATGAGGTTGCGGCATGGGCGTCTGACCTACGCCGTCATTTAGGCGTGTCAAGCATACTTTTCCTTAAAATATGGTAAGACGTGTTAATGCAAAACACGTGCCGTCATGTTGGCATATAATCCCCAAAAAACGGTTGCGGCAAAAACCACCACCATAATCAGGTTCATGATAATACGATGCGTATGCAAATCCTCCAGAATTGTTTCAAAATTCCGCTTTGCCATACGTCGCGCCGTTAGGATTGAAAGCCCCCCTGCCCCTATGATGGGTACTATTAAAAACAACAGTGCCTGGCATACCTCAACACCATATCCCCATCCCAACACCACCAGGGCAGACACCAAGAAAGCAGCAGCGCCAATCCAAAGCATTCGTACGATTTCATTCGTTTTTAATATCTCGTTGGCTTGGAATTGTGCCACCATTTGGATGTGGCGACGACTAAGCGCATCGCCGCGCCGCGCCCGTGCCAATAAATACAACGGCACACCTAAGATGAATTGCGATAGGCCAATCCATAACAGCGCCAAAACAACCCAATACCATAGCGCAGAAAAGGCCCGCAAATTTACTGCATCGGCGACAAGATCAAAGAAATTCAAAACATATCCATATGTCGTTGTATTAAGGGCGGATAACATCATAAGATCCCCACGCATGGGTTGCCACCCTTTTCCTTTTGTGCGCACATTTCGTCGTTACTTAAAACCCACGGCACCACCCATCCCCGTCATGTGATGATTGGAAGGTTTTAGATATGCAACGCGCCCCGTTTCCTGCCACACGCCTGCGGCGCACGCGGGCATCTGCCCCACTGCGTCATTTGGTGCGCGAGGTGGAATTATCCGTGCACAATCTTATCTGGCCGATTTTCGTGCGCGACGGCGAAGGTATAGAAGAACACATTACTGCAATGCCCGGGGTGATGCGGTGGTCGGTCGATAAAGTTGTGGCCGCCGCACACGAAGCCGCGGCATTAGGCATTCCTGCAATCTGTTTATTTCCCTATACGGACGCATCACGCAAAACCGAACGCTGTGAAGAGGCGTGGAATCCTAACAATTTAACCAATCGTGCCATTCGCGCAATCAAAGATGCCAACATCGACATCGCCATTATGACCGATATAGCACTCGACCCCTATAACATCCATGGACACGATGGAATTGTGCGCGATGGGGTTATTGTGAATGATGAAACTGTTGAGGCATTGGTTAAAATGGGCCTAGCCCAAGCCCAGGCGGGCGCTGACATACTAGGCCCATC
>CALFSY010000189.1 GCA_937916365.1 uncultured Jannaschia sp.
AGACCTTGCCGCCGTTTTGAAATGTCCGCACCTCTGGGTCCTGCCCAAGGTTGCCAACAAGGATCACTTTGTTTACTGAGCCAGACATTATGCGGCCTCCGGGTAGGTCTGGTTCAGAACATCGACCTGATGCGTCAGGTCTTGCTGGAATTCACAAACCGCTTTTTCGATGTCCAAAACAGAGGCCCGATCAAATAAGATGCGCTTTATCCAAAGCTGTTTTGCGGGGCTAAGGCGTGGATCAAACGACACAAAATCGCACCAGGCCCGCCCCGCGCACGCCATTTGAAACATCATTTGCTTTTTGTATTTGCTGTTGATCGTGCCGTTGATCAGGGTGTCGATATGAGTGGCGGTGTTCGGGCACTTGATTTCCAACATACCATCTGCACCGATCAGGCCATCGGGGCTGCACCCCGCCATGGGGATAGTTGGATGGTCGATAAAGCCCACCTCCTGCACATCACAATCGGTCACAAAGGCATAAGTCGCCCGCGCCTGGGCCTCATGGGCCGTGCCCCATTCCATCGCTGCATTGGTATATGAATCGCGGGGTTGGGCCGTTAAACGCTCGGCAATCAAATCGGCCATGTAGTTTTTGCGCGACGCAGCGGGGCCTGATTTTGTGAGGGCCATAAGATCGGCCACACGGCTTGCCGTGACGCGGCCCAGGCGGTGGTCGTGCCACTCCGGCCCGCCCTGTGGAAATGTGTGAATGTGGCCTGTCATGACCGCGCCCGCGCGATTTTAATTTCAAGCTGTGCAATCGCCAGCTGAAACTGAGCATTGGTGAGAGTGTGAAGGTCGTCTGCGTTTAGATGTTTAAGCAGTTTTTCCTCATCCGCGCCCGCAGATTCGATTTTGTTTTTAAGGATTTGAAATTGTTCCGATGTGATAGGGGCGGCCCCTGCGGACGCGCCGTCGTCGTCAACTTCTGATGAAAGGCCAAGCCCCGCTTTTAGGGTGTAGCGCTGTAGATATGTCACCGTACTACCAACAGCTTGAAGGTCGTTTTTACTGCCAGAACGATCCGGTGGCCCAGAGAGGGAGTTTTCCTCACAATACCCGTTCCGATGGCTTAAAATACAGGTGACAATCAGGCGTCCATTTTCCTCATTGGTGCGAAACCGATAAGATAAACCATGCTTTGACAGGATTTTGTCAATAGTTTTGGCGATCCCGGCCTGGGTCTCATGTTTATAATGCACCCGCCCTTTCGCGTTCTGGCTGGTGAAATCCACCGTGGCATTTTTGATGATCGGTGGGATTTCAGCGCAGGCGGCAGAAAGCGCATCGGCAAACGCCGCCTTGGCTGCATTCAAATCCATACGTTCTTTCATGACTAGAAGGCGCTCTAGCTTGTCCACATCGACGTTGGGGTTCAGAATAATGCGTTCGATCATAAGCGCCATTGTGTCAGGCGCCTGCGCAGGACTGGCAGGCATGGGCACCTGGTCAATTATTTCCTTTCCCGCAGCCGAATTATTTGGGGTGGCAAGTGTCGTGTCGGTCATTTGATCCCTCCGTCACGGGGCACCACGGTGCCGTCGATTTTGCGTTTGATTTGTGTCGGGCGCATCTGCCCGTTTGTCCCGTTCCTCCATCAAGACATACCACGCATACAAACGTTGGCAGGGTGTGTGATCGGGGTGCGGATTGGCCACCACATCGCGGGCGGTTTGCACGATGCAAGCCTTTGGGGACTGGTCTGGGGCGATGTTGCTCATGTTTATACCCCCCATCTCATTGCCAGTTCCTGTGACGCTTCCATTAGGTCGTGGCCGCACTCTTGCCGTTCGTCTGGAAGTAAAGAATCGCCAAGACCTTCGCCGTCCAGAACGCATTCCAGCAGCCATTTCACACTGTCATCACGCTTGAACGCTTCCATCGCCATGAACAGCGTAAGCCGTTTGGAATATCTGTCTGTAACGCTTTCAAACGTGCCGGTTTCGTGACCGTATTCCACCGATAGATTTTCGATACAGATCAAAAGGGTAGCCAGAATATCGCCCGCCGATGGCGCTTTTTCACGCCCAAACAAACGATTCAGCGCGCCCGTGGCGCTATCTGGGTGGCTTAATGAATCTTTCATATTCTTTATTCCTTGCGGCCCATCAGTTCCCATTATCACCCGCGATCTAGGCCCGTTGGCGGTCTGCCGGTTGGCCCGTCTTCGGCGCGGTGTAGGGGTAAACTGCACAATATGCAGAAATAAGTCAATACAAAAACTGCACAATGTGCAGATAAATTTACTTGTTATCTTCCCCCCTCGAATCATCTGTGTGGCGGGCATAAAAAAACCCCGCCGGTGGGCGGGGTGTTGTGAAGAGGTAGCGGTTATTATGGGCGACGTTTTATTTTTGTGTGTTGGGTTTTCGGGGTGTATTCACGAAGATCACCGCCACCCATGCCCTTTGGCACCAGCCAAACTCTGCCTGGGTCAGATCGTGCTATGCATATTTCAATTTTGGGCCACCAATATAAAATCTTAGCGGCCTGATATTGCCGCCTCCCTTCGGCATAGTCAGCTGGCATATATATCAAGATTAAATCGGTTTGCGTGATTTTCTGAATAAATGTATCCCGTTTGAGCATGTTTCGATCAGAAGATAAAACGCAATTTCCACCCGTTTTTGCGAACCTTACAACCCAATCTTCGTCTTCGGTCGCGACATAAGGCGAGGTTTTTGTGATCGCCTCAAAGGTCCACGCGCGATTGAGTGCAATTTCACAAACCGCTTTGACAATTTTCGGGGAAATATGTTCATCCCCTATCAGCTTCATGCAGCGGCCAAGGTTAGTTCGTAATCCACGGCCTGCTCAACCAGCACAGGGTCTACTTCATACCATTCTGCGACCGCGTTGTAGTCATGTTCTGCCTTATAAAGGCTAAAAAGCGATGCGGTCGGGACGCCCGCAAGATCAATAACAGGTTGGCCGTGTGCCCGTGTGGGATTCAAAACAACATTTGGATGTCGTGCACGATCAGGTTGCCAAGATTTTGCCAAACCCGCCGTCGTAAATTCAATGCCCTTTGCAAGAAATTCTTCGATCACATCATACATTGCATGCTGGCCCGAAACAATTTCCATTAGTGTTTGATCGTTTTCTGTCTCGGCTGCCAAAGCAAAAATACGTTTGCGATCTGTTACAAACTTCACGTCCGACATTGCAAAAGGATGTTGAAGGTTCAGGTCGTTTCTGAGCTGCAATGCCGTCCTGCGGATACTTTGCAGGCTCACGCCCTGCCGCCTAAAATAAGCTATGAAACGAAGTTCCAACAGATCGTAAAACCCTATATCAGCCCCGCCATATTGGCGGGCGATCACAGAGTCGCCGCGATCATTCCCAAGCCAGCGTTTGATTTTGCTCAGATTATCTATACGCAAAATCCTTGCTGCTTCATCAGACGTATAAAAACCGCCGGTTAGCGCGCGATGCTGGGAAAGCTCAACGATACGCATGTCAATCCCCCAAGTCTGTGAATCCTTCATATTTATGCCATATCGGGGGGTGATTTACAAATCATGTTTTGCCCACAATATAAAACTCTTTTAAGGCATAAAGCCACGATCATAGAAAAATTAGCGACTTAACGTCAGGCGTTTATTTCGCGATATTGAATGTGCGACAAATCGCAAACTTCTAAAAAATGCTTGGCTATCGGTCGCTTTGAAATGTGTTTTCTAATCTTTGCCGC
>CALFSY010000190.1 GCA_937916365.1 uncultured Jannaschia sp.
AATCCCAAACCCACAAGGGCCAGGGATACAACGAACTGCGCTTCGAGGACGAAGCGGGGCAGGAAGAGGTCTTCATGCACGCGCAGAAAGACCATAACACCATTATTGAGAACGACGAAAGCCATCAGATTGGCCATGACCGATCAAAAAGCGTGGGCAACGATCAATCCGAATCCATCGGTCACGATAAAGCCATTTCCGTGGGCAATGACCACTCTGAGAGCATCGGGCGCGATGCGCGGCACACCATCGGCCAAGATGTCTTTTATCAGGTGGGCCGCAACCAGCAGGATAATTACGGCAAGGATCGCATTGAACATGTGGGCAACATCCTGAAACAAGAGATTTACGCCGATCACTTGGAAGGCATTGGCCGTAACTATGAGGGCCGCATCAATGGCACGATGACGCTGGAGGTGGGCCGGTCAATCCGGACCAACACAACCCACCATACGTTGGAAGCCGGGGACACGTTTGAGATCAAAGGCCCTGGTGGTAAGATCACGATTGATGCCACAGGCATTACGTTAGAGGCCGCGCGCATCGACCTGAAAGGCGCGGTCAGCATGGGCGGATCAGGATCGGCGCAGGTGCCCACCCTGAACCTCGCGGCCAACGACGCCCTACCGATTTGCGAAGAATGTGCGGCCAACACCACCCGCAACAGCGGCGGGGGCGGTTAATAATAATTGATCGGCATGAAGCACGGGAAGGACTTATGGAAGAACATGAAGACCTGATCGGATATCGTTGGGCAGATAGCCCGCGAGCCCGAGAAAGCTATCCGCATGACTTACAGCGGATGTCTCAGATGCGTTATTGGCGTGATGCGCCAGCCGAACAGCGATATACATGTAATGCATCGCTGTTCTTTGATAATCGCGATCCTTTTATTTCTGAGGCACAGTTATTCCTAGGGATTGACATAGCCTTAGAGTATGAAGGCCTTATCTATGATGGACCTTTTCGTGAGACAGTCACCCTGTTTCTACCCCAACAACCCCCGGACTGGCGTTATCTTAACATATGGGCCCGGGCTTTCGTTGACTCTAAACAAACGTATTCATACTGGGTATCCCTTGATGGATACGATTTTACTTGCGATGGGCCGCCAATAAACATTCATTTTCTTAACTATAATCATATGGATTATGGCGGATCAACCTTGGTCGTCCTCCGCGAAGATAGGGGATTGTGATGCCGCAGGATAGCATCGTCGCTCGCTGCATGAAATGCGAGTTTGTCATCGTGGTGGGTGCCGAAGATTACTACAGCGGTGATGACCGCCATAATAAAATGATGTTTGCGCAATCGGCAGTGCGTTATTGTAAGAAATACGCCCATCGGTTTGATCGCACGACAGTGTTTTATTTTAAAGGAAAACGCAGTGATCCTATAAAATCCTCGGATGGAGATATAGAAACGGGACAAACTTATTATAGAGATGGTTACACAGATAGGCAAATTGAAGCCTTAACCCAATCCATTACAAATTACGGTGGGGACATTAGAGAGGCCACAACTTGGCAAGACATCGCCACACATCTTAACAACATTGGAGAACGCATTGATGGCTGCGAAAAACGTGTGCAGGTTCTGGTGTTTTTTTGCCATGGTGACCCCAATCGGATCTGGTTAAGTGCCCAAGAAGGAAAATATCTAACTGAAAGTAATCTAGCCCTCGTCAACACGGATGCTTTTTTACCAGAAGGTGGGCTCAGGGGGCGACGCTATGGATCTCGTCATGTCACGTCCTGGGCCTGTCAAACCGCAAATTCTGGTTCATCTAACGTGAGTATTGAAGAAAATATGCGCCGCAGTTTGGCACAGAAAATGGCCGATCAATGGGATGTCCCTGTCCGGGCCTCAGCAACCCGCACATTATATAGTGCC
>CALFSY010000191.1 GCA_937916365.1 uncultured Jannaschia sp.
CAGCGCCTCGGGCACTGTCTTGCGCGGGTGCACCCCGACTTGTGCATCCAGCGGCACGATCCCTTCGATCTCTTTAATGATAAGATAACTTTGCGGCTCTGGCTCTTCTGCGGGGGTGTCCGCGTCTGTGTGGCCGATGGTGGTCAAGGGGCCAAAGGTCACGCGGGTGCCAGAGTCGACCATGCGGGCCAGGGTGCCGCCCACGTCCCGATGCATCGGATATCGCGCGATCCATTGCCCTGCGGGGCGCACCTCTTCACACCAGATCAGCCGCAAACCCCGCGCCGCGCCATAGGCCCGCACCTGCGCCTCATAGCCCGCGCGGTCCATGCAAAACGCCGCGGCCAGCCCTTCCAACCGATCTTGGGATGTCGCACTCTTCGCCCTGTGTGTAGTTTGGCCGTCTGTATGCCCACCGGTTTGTGCCTCTGCACGCGCAAACTGGCAGGTGCCAAGCCAGGGTTGGTAATCCTTCATGATTCAATCTAAAATATCTAAATTCAAAGGTATTAACCGCGCAACATGACTTAAACCATTAACATCAAACTGTAACTCACTACCATTATAGTAAGCTGTCGAAATAATATCAGTGACAGGTGGTGGATCATGGTAATAAACTTCCCCTTCGGATGAAATTTCTCTGTCGGAAACGAACAAGGCGATCCCCTCGAATTCTATATCCCCACTGTCAGGCCAATACACACCAAGTTCATATGCTGGAATCGCATTTCCATTCGTAAGCATTAAATCATTTCTTCTTAAATTAATGAAGAATCCACCATCTGGACCACCCCTAAAAACGGCATCTTGTGGTATATTTTCAGGTCGTTCCATTGTGATAATCTCAGTTTCGATGTTTGATTTTATATTATGGTTTATTATGAAAGCTACACAAAAAAACACAAAGATGAAAATGAAAAATATGATTGTTTTTATCATTATTCTACCTGTCTAACAAATTCCCTGAAAACATCTCCGTCAGGGTTATAAATGATAAAGTTACGAAAAACTCCCATCTCTACCTCATTTGCAGGCCAGCTATCGAGTACAGGAATAGGACCAAACCACACAAACCCACCAGCAGCATTGGTTCTATGAGCAAAGGTCATACAGCTATTTTATACTATATTATATTCTGGATCATCAAAATTCTCAGCATATTCTACAGCCGGATCAAATCCGCCGCATTTATGATGAAAATTGTCATGAAACCTTGTATTCTTTCCGGACCTTGAAGTTATTACACGTATAACATTGTGCAATGATTCTACTGTGGGCCAACCATCACTATTAAGGGTGACATTGGGAATACTGTAATTATTTACTACTCCTATCGGATTTCCTTCGCTGTCACGGTGGTATCTTCCATATTCATAATATTTAGTAAATCCAGTTCCACCTTTAATAAGAAGTATGCCAGCATGTCCCAAAGCAAGATTATAATTTCCCTCTGTATCAACACCCGAACTTGGATGTCTCTCTGTACCTCGCTGCGGCTCCATACCTAAATCATCTGGCCCAAACCCTAAATCAATCGGCATCCAAGGCCATATACAAACTATTGAAAAATCAGGACTACAATTATTAAATAAACCCATTATGCGAACCTCGACAAGTATTTTATAGCTTTTACCTTAGAAGGTCGCCTTATTAATTCTGAAGCCACTATTTTATTAGTTATAAGCATCAAGCCATTAGATTTTTTAATCTTTGCATAATCTTCAACCGTTTCACTATCACGAATACCAGCAATCCACAAACGCGGCAGGTCACGGTATATGCTCTCAAAATCTATGTCTTTGTCTTCGTTCATACCTATTTTCGTGATCGCGTACACGAACCCAAAGAATTGTACATCAAGCTTTAAGTTTGTTTCTTGCGTTTCATACGTGGAACGCATAGTAAAGCATCCACCGCCAGTTACTGAAAATATTGTTATAAATTGCAAGAACTTATAGTATGGAGGGACTTTGTCCCAAAATATTGGATTATCAGAGATAAGGCGCGCGGTTGTTACGGCCATAGATGGCTCCCAAAATCTAAAGTAATACCATTTGCCTTTTTCATCCTGCATCCGTGTGAACTTACGAAAGTGCTTGCGCATTTGATCAAAGGTTGCGCGGGATCGGATGTAGATTCCAAGCTCTTTCTCCCATAGCCCATTGACGCCCTTCGGGCCGGTAAACAGTTTTTCAGTGACGTTGCTTTCTTTGGTGAGTTCGACCAGATATGGGGCGTGTTCTTTCAGGTCTTCTTGTGTTGGACCTTGAAACAGGGATTGGACGTTTAAGCCCGAGCTTTCCAGCATACCAGTGAGCAGATAGGGCATTTTGGCCGCGTCCAACACGGCATAGGTGCGCATAGGCGGGACGGCCTCAACAGTGCCGTACTGGATGATCTCGGCTTTTGTGGGCTCAGGCTGGCCAAACAGCGGTTCGCAAAGGGCATCAGGGACGGTTTTGCGCGGATGAACGCCCATCTGGGCGTCTAACGGCTCTACGTTTTTGATTTCTTCTATGATTAGATAGTTTTGATCTGGCACCGCGACGGAGGTGTCTGTGTTGCTGATCGCGGTCAATGGCCCCAGGGTAACGCGGATGCCGGGGTTGACGGCGCGCGCCAGGCTGCCGCCCAGATCGCGGTGCATGGGATACCGCGCGATCCATTGCCCTGCGGGATGAACCTCTTCGGACCAGATCAGACGCAAACCCTGCGCCGCGCCATAGGCCCGCGCCTGTGTTGCATAATCAGCCTGGTCCATGCAATACACAGCGGCCAGGCCTTCCAGGCGATCTCGGGCGGCGCTGCCGTCTATGTTTGTCTCTACTGCTTCATCCGTGCGCGCAAACTGACAGGTGCCGAGCCAGGGTCCAGCTTCTGTCGGGGCGGCAGACATCGGCGTAGGGTTACTCATGGCTTGACTCTGGCCTGTGGCGATCCGGTGACGATCTGGCCGCGATAGGGGCCGCATTGGGTGGCGCAGCCCTGATAGGCGATGGGTTGGCCGGTATCGGTGGCTTGGCTTGAGCCTTCGACAATAATCGCCCCGCAGGCGGTTGTGTCACCAATCCGCGCGACTTGCCTGCCATCGACAATTCCCTGCCCACCCGATACAATAACATCATTGCCAGGACAATTCGGATTGCCACAGATATGCGTGTCGCCCACACGCGCCACCGGTTTCATGCCCCACCCTCTTCCGCACGCGCGGCACATTCTTCGCAAATCGGTAGGGCGTCGTTGGTGGCGAGGTTGAGCGTGGGGATTTGCACCGATCCTGATCCGCCCATGCTGACGGCCCCTTTCAGGTCGATGCGCGCGGCCTCTAACGTAATGCCCGTGGCATCAATGGTGATCTTACCGCCAGGGCCTTTGATCTCAAACCTTTGGCCCGCGATCAACTCATGCACCTGCGCCGCATGGGTGGTCACATCTGCGCCCACCTCCAACGTCATGCGCCCGTTGATTTGCCCCTGATAATGGCGGCCAATGGTTTCCAAGTGATCGGCGTAAATCTCTTGTTTCAGGATGTTGCCCACATTTTCGATGTGATCCTTGCCGTAATTATCCTGCTGGTTGCGGCCCACCTGATAAAATACATCCTGACCGATGGTATGCCGTGCATCCCGCCCGATACTTTCGCTGTGATCGTTGCCCACGGAAATGGTTTTATCGTGGCCGATGGATTCGGATTGATCGTTGCCCACGGATTTCGACCGATCATGGCCGATCTGGTGGCTTTCATCGTTTTCGATGATGGTGTTGTGATCCTTTTGCGCGTGCATGAAGACTTCTTCGCGGCCTGCTTCGTCCTCGAAGCGCAGTTCGTTGTATCCCTGGCCCTTGTGGGTTTGGGATTTGATGGTCATGCGGGTTTTGTGTTCGGGGAGTTTATAGGGCGGTCTGTTTCTGGCGTGGTAGGTGCGGCCGGTGATGATGGGTTGGTCTGGGTCGCCTTCGAGGAAGTCAACGACGACCTCTTGGCCGATGCGGGGGATGGCCATGTGGCCCCAACTGCCCCCGGCCCAGTTCTGGGTGACGCGCACCCAACAGGAGGAGGTTTCGTTTTTCTGGTTGTGGCGATCCCAGGGGAACCAGATTTTGATGCGCCCGTGTTCATCGGTGTAAATCTCTTCACCCTCGGGGCCGGTGACGTGGGCGATCTGCGGGCCTTCGACCATGGGTTTTGGGGTTGGGTTTGTGGGCCGATAGGGCAGGCGGGCGGGCATGGTGGTG
>CALFSY010000192.1 GCA_937916365.1 uncultured Jannaschia sp.
CCCCGCCGCAACCGCGGGTCGATTAAGGCATAGGCGATATCGACCAAAAACGCGACCGCAACCACGCTAAACACCAAAAGCATCGTGACGGACTCAACCACAATCAGATCGCGTTGTGTGATGGCCTGAAAGATTAAACGCCCAAGCCCCGGCAATACAAAAACGTTTTCAATGATGATTGCCCCAGCCAATAAAAAAGAAAATTGTAGCCCCAGTATGGTTGTCACCGGGATCATGGCATTGCGCAATCCGTGGCGCAGCATGGCTTGCCGCCACGACAGGCCCTTGGCCCGGGCGGTGCGCATGTAGTCTTGGGGTAAAGTTTCGATCAGCGCTGTTCGCATAACGCGCGCCATAATTGCAGCCTGTGGCAATGCCAATGCCACCGCAGGCAAGGTTAATGCCCTAAATGCTGCGATAGGGGTATCCCATCCCGGGAAACCGCCCGCAGGAAACCAACGCAACGTGACGGCAAAAAGTAACACCAATAACATACCTGCCCAAAAATTTGGGATCGCAATGCCCAGTTGTGCCAATCCCATCACTCCATGATCGGCCAACCGACCGCGCCCAAGAACCGCGATAATGCCGATTGGTAATGCGAAAGCCACCGATAAAATAAGCGCATAAATCGCTAATGGGGCCGATACCCAAAGCCGTTCTAAAACCAAGACATTCACAGGCACGCGATAGGTATAAGAAACACCAAAATCACCCCGCACCATACCCCGCACCCATGCGGCATAACGTTCTATCGCTGTGCCGTTAAGGTTTAATTCGGTCCGCAGGGCCGCCAGATTTTCATCGGTGGCGTTAAGCCCCAGCATAAAGGCGGCAGGATCGCCTGGTATCACCTCAACCAAAGCGAAAATTACCATACTTGCCACCATCAGCGATAGGGCAAGTGATAAAATGCGACCAGATATATATCGTGTCATGCGAAAAGTTTAGATGTCTTGACGCGGATGAACCAGAGTAGAGTTTTAGCCCACATATGGCCGAACATCCTTTCCATAATACTTGTGTAGAAAAGCTATATTGTAGTTGATGTTATGGGGTCGATTTTTCGCGTGCAGAAACATATTTTTTCCTATATGGTCTTTATGATCTGCAAAGGATATTTGCAGAACCGTGCAATTGTCGTATAGAATGAAATAAAAAATCACCGTGTCATGAGAAATCTAATAATAAGCCAAAGACGCGGCACAATAATAAAGGGCAGATGTGCATGGACCAGGGTATGGGACAAAACCAAGTAGATCGCGTCATGACATCCCACAACAATACCGATAATTCGGTTTCGTTCTCAGGATATGACATAGAAGATGTGCCTTTGGGTGATCTTTTGCGTGGTGAACGCGCGACCCTAGGTAAATCGTTGTTAGATGTCGAACGCGAACTTAGAATCCGTGCAACTTACATCTCTGCTATCGAAAATGGAGATTTAAGCGCTTTTTCATCCCCTGCTTTTGTTGTGGGGTATGTCAAATCCTATGCGCGGTGTTTGGGAATGGACCCTGAATGGACCTTCCAAAGGTTTTGCGCCGAAACCGGATTTCAGGGTGTGCATGGTCTTGCGATGGGCAAACCGGCCACAGTGTCGCATACCAAGGTGGACGATGCACAACATCGTTTTGATTATGGGGGCATTCAACCATCGTCGATCGTGTTGACACCCAGCCGCGAAAACGTCTTTTCTATTGTTGAACCTGGCAAATTAGGATCCATCGCGGTGTTGCTTGCGCTGGTGGTCGGTATTGGCTATGGCGCATGGGCGGTGCTGCATGACATTCAGCGGTTACAAATCGCCCCTGTTGATGATGCTCCTGCGCCGTTGGCGCAG
>CALFSY010000193.1 GCA_937916365.1 uncultured Jannaschia sp.
ACGGAGGCGCTGAAAAAATATTTTCCCACCTCTACCCTTGTCTCTGGCTTTGATATCATCTTTTTCTGGGTCGCGCGCATGATGATGATGCAACTGGCCATCACGGGGCAGGTGCCGTTTCGCGATGTGTATGTGCACGCGCTGGTCCGCGATGAAAAAGGGCGCAAGATGTCGAAATCCATCGGCAATGTGCTTGACCCGCTGGACCTGATCGACGAATTCGGCGCCGATGCGGTGCGCTTTACGCTGACGTCCATGGCCGCCATGGGGCGCGATTTGAAATTGTCGAAAGACCGCATTCAGGGCTATCGCAATTTTGGCACCAAACTGTGGAATGCCGCGCGGTTTGCCCACATGAACGATTGTGTTCCGGTGCCGGGGTTTGACCCCGCGCAGGTGTCCCAAACCGTCAATAAATGGATCGTGGGCGAAACCGCCCGCGCGCGCCTGACCCATGACGCGGCGTTGACCGCGTATCGGTTCAACGATGCGGCAAACGGCCTTTATGCCCATGTCTGGGGTACGGTGTGCGATTGGTATTTAGAGTTTGCCAAACCCCTGTTTGCCAGTGGCGATGCCGATGTGATCGCGGAAACCCGCGCCACTATGGCCTGGGTGATTGATCAATGTTTGATCCTGCTGCACCCCACCATGCCATTTATTACCGAGGCACTGTGGGGCCAAATCACCGAACGGCCCAAACTGTTGATCCATGCCGATTGGCCAAACTATGGCGACAGCATGATTGATGCGTCGGCAGACCGCGAAATGCGGTGGGTGATTGCGTTGATCGAAAACATCCGATCCCTGCGTGCGCAGATGCACGTGCCCGCAGGGATGAAATGCGCCTTGATCCAAACCGACCTGAACGCCCAGGGCCAGGTTGCGTTTGACCGCAACGCCGCGATGATCGCGCGATTGGCGCGGGTGTCCGATGTTGTGCGCGCCGAAACGTTGCCCAAGGGTGCGGTCACAGTGGCGGTTGAGGGCGGCACATTCGGCCTGCCCATTGCCGATATGATCGACGTGGCCGAAGAACAGGCGCGCCTTGAAAAGGTATTGGTCAAAATCACCAAAGACACCGCCGCCTTGCGCGGGCGATTGGCAAACCCAAAGTTTACCCAAAGCGCCCCCAGCGACGTGGTGGAAGACACCCGTCAAACCCTAACCGCCCGCGAAGAGGAGGCAGAAAAACTTAATGCCGCCCTAACGCGATTGCGTGCATTGGGGTAGGGGGCTAGGCCGCCCAAATTTTAACCCAAGATACGATGCGTGTCACACAACCGTAACGTCGATCCTTTAATCTGAGGATGGGAAATTTATTCCCCTAAATCCCCATATTGGAGATCCTTATGACACGAATCGACCATAAAGACTTGTCCGCTGATGCTTGGGATGAGCTATATTTTCCACGCGCCACGGAACACGATTTTGACCGTGTTGTGGAACGCGCCATTTCCCGCCGCGGGTTTTTGGGTGGCGCCCTGGCCTTTGGGTCGGGTGCGGTTGCGATGGGTGCGGGCCTGTTCAACGGCACCAGTGCGCTGGCCCAGCAAAGCACCCGCTTTGCCTTTGACCAACTGCCCCCCCAAACCGACGGCACCGTGCACGTGCCCGGGGGCTATAATTGGCAAACATTGGTGCGCTGGGGCGATGCGTTGTTTTCTGACGCGCCCACATTCGATGCCCAACAGGGCATTCCAACCGAAGGGTCCGATCGCGTTTTTGGCGAAAACACCGACGGGATGGAACTGTTTAACGTAGGCGGCGCAGAGCTGTTGGTGGTGAACAGTGAATATGTGAACCGCACCATCAATCTGGCCCATACCGAAGACGGGATGCCCGCCAGTGCCGAGGATGTCTTGCGTTTACAGAATTTCCAAGGCGTATCGGTGATGGAGCTGGCCGAGGATGAAAATGGGTGGGCCGTGGTGGTTGACAGCCCCTATAACCGCCGCATCACCCACAACACACCGATGCGCCTGGACGGGCCCGCCGCAGGCCATGATCTGTTGAAAACGGCGGCGGATTCTACGGGTTCGGCATCGCTGGGCACGTTTAACAACTGCGGGTCTGGCCGCACGCCGTGGGGCACCTATCTAACGTGCGAGGAAAATTTCAACGGCTATTTTGGCACCACCGCTGATCTGTCGCTGGATGAAATGTTGGAAAATGGGTTTCGCCGCTATGGTATATCAACCGAGATCGACCCAGGCCGTTACAA
>CALFSY010000194.1 GCA_937916365.1 uncultured Jannaschia sp.
GACCTGGAAGCGTTAGAAACCAGTCTTGCAAACGACATGCCCGCGTCCGTGCGTGGATTTTTGCCCACCGATCACCCGACTGCGCAGATCGGGGCAACCACACCATCCCCCGCACACGCCACGCCCCAAGCCACCCCATCCCTGAATGAGCTGGAAGGGTTTAACCCGCCTATGCCAGGGGCGTAGAGAATTAGTCCGTATCACTGTCAATAATAGCCATGGGGGGTATGGCTTTGTGATTATTTTTGGCTTGGAAAATTGCCGCGCGAATGGCGGTTACTTTCCACAGCGGGCCGATGTAGACAAGGCGTTCACGCATATGCTGGCCAATATAAAGCGTGCCGGTGAATACACCACCACCCAAAGCTAAAAAAGCTAAGAGCCCTAAGATAAAGCGTTCATACCCCCACAGCACATCCCCAAATTGCAGGGCAAACGCCCCCAGGCCCAGGCTCATCACCCCGCCGATCCATAGAGGATCACGCCCGATTTGCACCGATTGGATCGGCGCGAGGTCTTCATCCTTAAAACGGGTGGACAGCGTTTGGGACGTCACTTTGACGCCTCCATGTTGGAAATACAAAGATGTATCGCTTTGGGACATAAAAGCATCCTTTCCTTTACGCGCCGCATTGGCCAGAGGTGGCGATGGTGGCAACAGTGTGCGGCAGGGTTGTGATGGCAGGGGGCGTATGGGTGCGTGCGCTGGCCACATGCAGCGTCATGGCCCACCCTGCGTGGTCAAAGGCGGTCTCGGTGGCACACCCGCAGATCGTATCACGCTCAAAGGTGGATCGGCGCGGGGCTTGGGGGATCATGTCTTGGGTGAGGTCCTCTAAGGTCTCAAAGGTGTCTTCGACCCCAGGCAGGTCGCCAAGCCCTAGATCATTCAGCAAGCGCCGCCCTATATCCAATCCGGCTTGCGCCTGATCGGCGGGGGCAGGGGTGGCGGTTTGCGCATGGGTCAATGCGGCTTCGCAGGCAGGGATCAAATGCCGTTCGGCCAGACGCGTTTCAACCAGACGCGTTTCAACAAGGGGTTGCAGCCACAGCACCGTAGCCACGCCGTAAAGGGCCAGACCACCCGCCAAGGCTGGGGGCACAAAACGAAAGAGAAAATCGAACATGGGGTATCCTTTCTGATGTTCGGAGGGGGAAAAAAGCAGGGCAGGTCAACACCATCGCCCCGCGGTGGAAACCTTATTCAAACCGGCAATGGGTGCGGATCAGAATGCGGGCCGCACGACGGGTCAGGTCAAACGCCTCTAACGCCTCGGGCGTAAAATCGGTGGGGGTGGGTCGCCCCCGCGCCCCGGCGGTGGCCAGATCAAGACGTGCGGTGTGCCCGCCGATGGTGGCGTCATTAAGATAACACCATTGATGGTCGATCCGGGCATTTTCATTGCTGGTGTAGCGAATGCCAGTGGTCACGTTCACATCGCCATAAGGCACCTGCGTAAACATAACATAGTTGCGCACCACCCCAGGCGGATCATCTGGGCGGTGTGTTGCAGTGAAAGGTGGAAGGGGGCTTTGAAACAGCCCATGCAGCGACGCGCCGACCACATCCAGGGTCACCAGACTGGCCGTTGTAAGGGCCACCCCCACCGCCAAACCATGATAAAAGCCGCGATGCACAATCGACCACACCCGCGCGGAGATCAGAGGTTGGGGAAAGCGCATCAGACCCCCGTCTTATCGTCACGATCATCGGTCTGATTGGGGGCGTTCTCTGCCCCAGTGTCGATATAGGGGGGCGGCAGATCAAGGGAGGGGAGGGGCGCAAGGGGTTGTAAACGCGCCAGATGTTGCAGGGCGTCTTCAAGCGCATCAAGTGTCCATACAGAGCGGGGGCGCCCTTGCAGCACTTGGTTGTCACCGTGCAAGACCTGCATAATTAAAATGATCAATGGCAACAGATCAATGGCCAAAGCCGCGGCAATCGCCGGCACAATCGCCCGCCAATGGATCAAAATACCTTCAATCAGGGTGGGCTGATCCATCGTAAGCGGGACAAACGTCACCGGCGGGGCGGCGGCAATCGCTTCGGCCAGACGGGTGGCCTGATCCTGCTGCGTGTCCAGGAAGGTGGCTACAATGGTGCGTTGGGCTTCGGTGTCAATGCCCGCTGGAATCGTGACGCTGGCCGCCAACCCACGTAAGGTGCGGCCTATACTGCCCCGTGCGTCTTGTTCTGTCATCAAGGCGACGGCTTGATTAAGACAGGCCAAACCGGCCCCTGCCCCCGCCGCATCGCCCGCATCCACCGCCGCCCGCAGATCGGCCAAACAGACCTCACCGGCGCTGATATGCTCTGCAATGGTGTGCGCCGCCGCATCCACCGCGTGGCGCAGGCTGGCAATCGCATCGACAACTTGACCCATCGTATCGGATACCGATCCTTCCCCGGCCAGGGGGCTGAGGCCGGTGCCGTCGATCTCCCGCTGTCTTATGGCGGCTGTGTTGGCCTCAAACGCGGCCAAATCAGCTTGATAGCCCCGATAAGCAGCCCCAATTTGCGTGGCAGCGGCCAAACGGGTTTCCGCCGCACTCACAACGCTTTTGCCCAGTTCGCGCACGATGGCATGGCCCGATATGGCCACCAGATTCCAATAGGTGCTGACCATCAAGATCAGACCAACCCCTGCCCCAATCACAGCCCACCCCGTGCGCCGCAGCGTTCCCCAGCGCAGGTGTGGCATAATCCCAAAAGCATAGGACCAAAACAGCGAGATGGATAACGCCACCACCAATCCTGCAAAGGCGCACAACATCAAAAGCCAGGTATTTTCCGCAGCGACTTCGCGCGACAATCCTGCGTAGTTCAGCAAACCTGACACCGCCGCGCCCACGGCAATCGTGGTTTTGGTTTTTAGATCAAACATATCCTTATCCCCCAAACAAATGTGCAAGATGAAACGGAAACGTCTGGATGAGCGGACATGCACCAGAGCTTGGCACCATCGGCAATACCTCGTGCCAGCCGTCAAACAGCGTGAGATACTCACAATGGGCAAAACGGGGGTGGGTATCTGTGCCATAATGCCGATACCACACCCGCACCCCGGGTTGGCCTTTGACGATCAGCAGGATAATAAATGCTACGATAATGATCCCCACCTTGGTCAGAGGCCATAAAACCTCAAAGGGCAAGGCACTGGCCCCCTGCCGCAGACTGCGCACAACTGCACGCACAGAAGAAAAAAGAGCCACACCATGTCTCCTTGTTGTTGAGAATGAAATTAAAGTTGGAAAGGACGCAGGCGGGGGCGCACAAGGCCCCCGCCAGGTCACGCCTGAAACCGAATTGGAAAATCAGCCTCAGGTTGGGCATCGGGCAGATCATCAATGTAATCCGCCCAGGGCTTTACCGATTTGACATGCACCAGATCGACCAGAAAAGGCGGGTTTTGTTTGTAAAACACCGCCGCCTGAAACGGGCGCATATGCAAAAATTGATCGGGGCGCATCATATCAACCCCTTCTTCTTTTAAGGTAGAAGACAGCGCATCATCATTATCACGCACACTGCCCGAGGGGTGGACAACCGATTGTTTGCCAGCGCGTTTGGCATAGGCCTCGGCATCTTTGGGATCGCGCACACCCCAACACATCACCACCTCGGGCTGTGTTGTCCACATGCTGGCCTTATCACCATAGGCGGCATAGCCACTTAGTTCCTGGACAATCGAAATTAAGTTCACCCCCGCCGAGCGACCGGTTTTAAGGATACGCTCAGCCGTATCCCATTTGCCGGTAAAGAGTTGTTCAAATTCGTCGCACAACAGCGTCACGCGCGGGTAAAACCGCCCCGCTTCCAGGGCTTGAATGGCAAGGCTATCGAGGGCCAGGCCGATATACGCCCCGTGGGTCAGGGCCTTGCCTGGGGGGATCACCAGATGGATGGTCATGCCATGGCCATCGGGGTTTTTAAGATCAGTGGGATCAAAATCGGATGTTTGCACGCTTTGCGCCAAAATGCCCGAAGGTTCATAAATGGCCAGGGCATCTGTGACCTCGGTCAAAAACGATTGCGCCGTTTTGGGGGTGTCCAGAAATATGCCTTCAAACCGAAACCCCGCCGCACTCACCGCACCGTCATAATCAGGGCAATTTTGCATCGCACGAAACGTATCCATTAACGTCGACTGCGCCCCGCAAAACGTGCGGTAAAGATGGACAGGGTTGCATTGATTGCCCCCTTCCTCGGCCTCACACAAGGCCAGGTAACGGCTTACCTCGGTTATCATATGGCGCGCCATCGAGCGGAACAGTTTATTCTCGCCTGAGGCTTTGGCCTCTTCGGGTTTGAGGGCTATGGCAATCGCGCGGCATGTATCGGCCAAACTGCGACAGCGCGTTGCCGCCAAAGACACCAAATGCCCCATAGGGTTAAACCGATGGGTAGGCAGGTCATAGCGTGCAGCCTCGCCCCAAGGGTCAACAATGATGACGGTTTGGCCAAGGATTTGACTGCGGTATTTATGGGTCTTAACCGCCACCTCCGCCCCCTTGCCGGTGGTCACCAGATTGCGCTGTGCCCCCAGAGACATACAAGAGTTGAGAGAAAAACTAGCCGTTTTACCCATCTCTGTTGGGGCAATTAAGGACATATGCCCTTGACCTTTCCAGTATGTCAGGCGTTTGTTGTCTTGCGTGCCTACTGGAATCCCCTCAGCATCGGCGTTGCAGTGGGAAAGTCCGATATTATGCGCCATAATCGTTTCTACCCCACCCACGCGGCCATGGAGGCCGGAGGGGCGCAGCAATGCCCGTATCCGTAACCACAGCCACAGGGCCTTGGCGATCCGAACCACCGCCAGAAAACCCAAAAAGGCGGCCAGCCCATCCATAAGTGTTATGATTAAGGGCATAGCCCCTGCGCTTGCCATGGCCCGGGCAATGAGCCAAAATATCATCGCCCCCAAAACAGCCGCCGCTGCCGCCCCCGCCTTCGGGGTTTTGATCGCCATCCTTAACGTTCATGGTCGTGGCCAGGGGCCGTGTGGTCATGGCCTTTTTGCGCGTGCTGATCGCGGCGCAAAATCTCGCGGATATTGCCATCGGTGGTGCGCTCAATATTTTTGAGATTCCATTCGTGACGTCTGTCGACATTGGCGACCGCCTGATCTTCGATTGTTTTTTGCATTGTCGCGCGAGCTTGCGGATCATTCGGGATCGGTTGCGGTTGCTTAAAATGCTCATCATATAGGCGCGCGCGTTCCTCAACGATATTGGCATCACGATAGCGTTGGTGATTAAGGGTCAGGGTTTCCAACCGCTCAGTGCGCGTTTGGTTTTGCTCTCGAATCCGCGCCTTCGCTTCGGGCGAGGCTTTGTCATAGCCTTCTTGAAACTGCCCTGATTGGTTAAACTCCTGACGTGTGGGATCGGTATTTTCCAAACCCCGCCGTTCAGAATTTGCCACCGGTTGTTGAAATTTGGTATCTTTAGGATCAGCCATTTTTACTCACTCCATTTTAAGAAAGGAACACACAATGTCAGATAAAACCCAAAACCCAGGCACACCGTGCCAAAGCCCAGGCCAGGCATTACACGACCAAATCCAGGCCGAGTTTATTTTGTTGTTAGAAGAATTACGTCAGCGCTTTGGTGTAGACGGCATTGCCCTTGCCTGGGCCGCGCACAATGCGTTGTCACGCAATATCCAAGCCCACGAAGGCGAGGGCGCCCTTATTGAGTTTCAAGCAAAATTGATGCGCGAAACAAAAATAACCTTAGACGCCATCGAGAACATCTTACGCGAAGACGCCCGCGATCATAACCGCATGCACTAAAAGGCAATAACGGAGATAAAGCGTAGAGGGGGGGGATCGGGCCGATCAAGCGACAAGCGATAAGACGTAGTGCTTGGTTTATGCCTTCACATCCCATACATAACCCCTCAAAACATCCATACAAGGGCTAAAGAGAGAAAAATTATCGTAACCCCTAAAAAAGCGCCCCCCAAAGCAAAACCCCGCCCGCGCCCCAACAGCCCCGGGGACGCAGGCCAGGGGTAAAGGGCATCACGCCTTGGGTTGTTTATGGTCAATCGTGCGACAGACCAATTCAGCTTCCAAATGCGCACATTTCCTGAGCAATGCTTCACGTTCATGAAAAAGGGAAGCAAAATATTCAGCATCAATCTCTATTCGCTGCTTTGCACTCGCAACAATACGGGCAGACGCATCGTCGCTTAAAACCTGACCGCAAGTCGGACAATTCTGTGTGTAAGGCGTCTCAGTCTTTGTCTCATGGTGGTTGACGTTAGTCATAGCACTCTCCGTTTGCTGCTTATGACATAGATATCGCAATTCCCAGAATGCCTTACAACTATATGATTTTTAATGATAAAATATGTAATTTTGTGTATTTACGAGTTATTTTAGTAGATGCTCTTCAATAACAGCTTAGTTCGTGGAATTACACATATTTACACATAATATACAAATATGTAGCATATTGTCGCACAAAATTTAACTATACCTACACCATCTATATAGACAAGAACACTCCAAAAAACACTATATGTTCCAATCTCATGCACCGTAAAAATATTTTACGCACTATCGGATCAATTTTTTTCACACTTCTTAAATTTGTCTTGACAAAATTCTAAGTAATTCCGTGTAATTCATGCAAATAACAAGAACCTGTTGCATATCAGGTCAATAAGTATG
>CALFSY010000195.1 GCA_937916365.1 uncultured Jannaschia sp.
GCGGCACTGCGCCGTTTTGCCCAAACGTCGCGCCCAATCTTGGGCGGCGTGTTCGTGTTTGTTGGGGTCGCAATTTTATTGCGTTGGCATCATCTGGCAGAGGCATGGTTATTGGATATCATGCCTGTTTGGCTGCAAGATTTGTCTGTCGCCCTATGATTGTTTGTATCTTAAACCTTGAAAGGAAACCTAAACAATGAATCGTCGTGAGCTATTTTTGGGGGCATCTGCCCTTTGTTTGGTGCCGTATGTTGCCGCTGCGCAAGACCATGTGATGTATAC
This sequence comes from uncultured Jannaschia sp., assembly GCA_937916365.1. Classification (GTDB taxonomy): domain Bacteria; phylum Pseudomonadota; class Alphaproteobacteria; order Rhodobacterales; family Rhodobacteraceae; genus JANSYL01. The sequence goes on from CALFSY010000195.1 coordinate 283, forward strand.
ACCCGGGGCAGTTGTTCAACGTTTGGCCGCGGGGGAAACGGTATTGGTAGATTTTTATGCCTCTTGGTGTTCGACATGCCGTGCGCAAGAACGCACAGTCAATGCTTTACGGCAAGAAAACCCTGCCTATGATGCGGCGATGACATTCGTGCGCGTCGATTGGGATGAACATCGTCGATCCGAGATTACACAGATGTTGCAAGTGCCGCGGCGTTCCACGTTGATTTTACTGCGTGGTGAAGAAGAACTGGGCCGCATTGTGGCGGGCACGCGCGAAAATGACATTCGCGCGCTGCTGGATCTGGGGCTGGCCTAAGGTTTCAAATATGATGAAAAGGGTGCAGGGGCGACCCCTGTGCCCGTATCCCTCAAAGGGTCTTGGGGCGGAGTATTATCCGATGTGCCCTTGATTTTGCCCGATTTGCCCCCGGTGCAACAACACGTGATCAAGCAGGACACAGGCCATCATCGCCTCACCCACTGGCACGGCGCGAATACCGACGCAAGGGTCGTGGCGTCCCTTGGTTACAATATCGGTGGTTGCGCCCGATGTTGTGATGGTTGCGCGCGGCGTTAGGATCGACGACGTGGGTTTAACCGCAAAGCGCACGATAAGGTCTTGACCTGTCGAAATACCCCCCAAAATACCGCCTGCATGATTGCTGGTGTAAACGGGGCCTTCGGGTGACATTGAAATTTCATCGGCATTGGCCGTGCCGGTCAACGCGGCGGCGGCCATCCCATCGCCGATTTCCACGCCCTTTACAGCGTTGATGCCCATCATGGCGGCGGCAAGATCAGCATCAAGTTTTCCATAGACCGGCGCGCCCAACCCCGCAGGCACACCTTGGGTGGTGATTTCAACAACGCCCCCTACACTATCGCCGGCCTTTCGGATTGTATTTAGGTATTCCGCCCAAAGACCCGCCGTTTGCATATCGGGGCACCAAAACGGATTTTGACTAATCTGATCCCAATCAAATTGCGCACGATCAATCCCATGCGGCCCCATTTGCACCATGTAACCTGTGATGGTAAGCGCCGGGATAAGTTGGGCCAAAACTGCACGCGCAATGCCGCCCGCCGCAACACGTGCCGCCGTTTCGCGGGCCGATGCCCGCCCGCCCCCACGATAATCGCGAACACCGTATTTTTGCCAATATGTAATATCCGCATGGCCAGGGCGAAATTTTTCGGCGATTTCCGTATAATCTTTCGATCTATGATCGGTATTGTGGATAATTAACTGAATAGGTGTTCCGGTGGTTTTGCCTTCAAAAACGCCGGACATTATGTCGACGTTGTCATCCTCTTGCCGTTGCGTTGTGAATTTACTTTGCCCCGGTTTGCGACGATCCAGCCAATGCTGCAAATCGGCGCGATCAATCGTGATCCCAGGCGGGCACCCATCAACTGTCGCGCCAATGGCGGGCCCGTGGCTTTCGCCCCAGGTGGTTATGCGAAAAAGACGTCCGAAGATATTAAAGCTCATGTTTAGGTATCGTCCTATCACATCGTTTGAAGGGTGGGGTTAGCGACCGATCGTAGCAATGCCAAGCGGGAATAGAAAGCGCGCGTTGCCCTATAACATTCTATTTGATTGCAAGTCATAGATGTTTGGGATAGAAATACACAACCTCGGGGTGGCTGTTTTACCCAAAACGGCCTGAGATGCGAATGCGAACCCGTTGAACCTGATCCGGTTTGCACCGGCGGAGGAAAGGTTTTGGCGTAAGGTTTATGCCCCCCTCACTTCGCCCATTGATGAAAGGGAGAAGTGCGTTATGAAAGCCCTTATAACCGCCATGGGATTGGCCTTTTCCGCCGGTGCGGTCATGGCCGATACGCCCATCCTAACCGTCTACACCTACGACAGTTTCGTAACCGATTGGGGCCCCGGCCCGCAGGTTGAGGCCGCGTTTGAAGCGACGTGCGCATGTGATCTGCATCTGGTTGGTGTGGGCGATGGTGCGGCGGTGTTGGCGCGTTTGCGGTTAGAGGGCGTGCGCAGTGATGCCGATGTTGTGGTGGGTCTTGATACCAATTTGACCCACGCGGCGGCCGCGACGGGGCTGTTCACCAATCATGGAGTGAATGTTGAGGGCCTAACATTGCCCATCCCATGGCAAGATGACGTATTTTTGCCTTTTGATTGGGGGTATTTCGCGTTTGTCCATCGCACCGACCTCGCCTTGGTGCCGCATGATTTCATAACCTTGGGCCAAAGCAATGTGCGCATTTTGATCCAAGATCCGCGCAGTTCCACACCGGGGCTTGGCCTATTGATGTGGGTTGAGGCTGCGTATGGCGACCGTGCAGGGGAAGTTTGGCAAAATCTGGCGGACAATATCGTGACCGTCACACCAGGGTGGTCTGAATCATATACTTTATTTTTAGAGGGTGAGGCAGACATGGTGCTAAGTTACACCACATCGCCTGCCTATCACCGGATTGCCGAGGGCGACGATGGGTTTGCCGCCGCCCCCTTTGCCGAGGGGCATTATACCCAGATCGAGGTTATGGGCATTTTGGACCACAGCGATCAGCCCGATTTGGCGCAGCAATTTGTAGCGTTTATGCTATCGCAAACGGCGCAGGCCATTTTACCCACCACGAATTGGATGTATCCTGCGGCATTGCCGCGCGCGGCCTTACCCGATGGTTTTGATACCTTCCCCCGCCCAAACACCACACTTTTGTTTTCGCCAGAGCAGGCGGCGAACCTTCGTAACGATGCCCTTTCCACATGGCAGGCCGCATTCGGCCCCTAACCTGGTTAGAGCGCGGGGGCGCGATTGCGGCGTTGTTGGTCTTAATAACGCTGCTGTTGCCCTTGGCCGCTGTTTTCGTGCGGGCGGATGCGACCGCTGCTTTGGGAGCGGCGGATTGGCGCGTGATTCGTTTCACGCTGTTACAGGCCACGCTTTCCGCGCTTGTCAGCATCATCGTGGCCATTCCGATAGCACGGGCATTGGCGCGGCGGTCATTTTTCGCGCGGTCATTATTCATCACGCTTTTAGGGGCGCCTTTTTTGTTGCCAACCATCGTTGTGGTGCTGGGATTATTGGCGGTTTTTGGTCGTGGGGGGTGGATCAATACCGTGTTCGATGCTGTCGGTTTGGCACAGATTGAAATTTATGGTTTGGGGGGTATTGTTTTAGCGCATGTATTTTTGAATTTGCCGTTGGCGGTGCGTCTGTTGTTTCATGGGTGGCAGGCTATTCCAGCGGAACGAATGCGTGTGGCCGCCACGCTGGGTTTTTCCACACGGGCCATGCGGCGGCATTTTGAAACCCCAATGGTGCGTGCCACGTTACCCGGGGCAGGGGCGTTGATTTTTTTGATATGCTGCACCAGCTTTTCAATCGCGCTGATTTTGGGTGGCGGCCCCCGATCGACCACCATTGAGGTGGCCATTTATCAGGCGTTCCGATTTGATTTCGACCTGGGGCGGGCGGCGATGTTGGGCCTTGTGCAGGTGGGCATATGCCTGGCCGTGGGGTTGGCATTGTTTGGTGTGCGCTCCCATGATGTGGGCGGCGGGTTGGATCGGCCGCCCCTATCCTGGCCCTGCGATAGCTTGGCCAACAGATGGTTTGATCGGGTGATTTTGGGTATCATGGCATTTTTCTTTATCACACCGCTTTTGGCTGTGGCGACCCAAGGTTTGGCGGCTATTTTTCAACTGCCCCCACAGGTTTGGCAGGCCGCGGCGCGGTCTGTGGTGGTGGCCCTAAGCTGCGCGGTGGGGGCGGTGGTTTTGGCGGTGCCGTTTTCAACATTGATTGTTCGTGCCCGAGGTATATTCCGCCCAGGGATTGAAAGCATAGGTTTTTTAGCCCTTGTTTTATCACCATTGGTGATGGGAACGGGGTGGTTTATTGTGCTGTTTCCTGTTGCTGATCCGGCAACTTTGGCCTTACCCGTGACGGGTTTGGTGAACACGTTGGTTGCCCTGCCATTTATGGTGCGCGCATTGATCCCCGCCATTCAGACCGCCGAGGCCACCCAGGGCCGCCTGGCAGAGGCACTGGGCTTAAGCGAATGGGCACGTTTGCGCCATGTGATCCTGCCACGTATTCAGCGCCCGCTGGGCTTTGGTGCCGGGGTGGCGACGGCATTTTCCATGGGTGATTTAGGGGTAATTACCTTATTTGCGGTATCGGGCGAAGGCACATTGCCCTTAGAATTATATCGATTGATGGGATCGTATCGAACCGACGATGCACAAGGGGCGGCGCTGGTTCTTATGGCGCTTTCCTTGGGTTTGTTTTGGGTTTTTGATCGCGGGGGGCGCCTTAATGTTGTCCATCGTTGATGTGCGCATTAGCCTAACAAATTTTAACCTCCGCCTTCGTGCCCGCCTTGCAGCGGGTGAACGTGTTGCGGTTCTTGGCGCCTCAGGCAGCGGGAAAAGCACGCTATTGTCGCTTCTTGCGGGGTTTTATTGGCCGGATACAGGCCGCATTTTATATAACGAGGCCGACATTAGCCGCCTGCCGGTGGCCGAGCGCCCGATGTCCATCGTGTTTCAAGACGGAAATTTATTTCCCCATCTTAGCGTTTTCGACAATGTGGCTTTGGGGGTTCAGCCCGAATTGACCCTGACTGGCCAAGATCGAATGCAGGTTGATCGTGCACTTAAACAGGTTGGATTATCCGGGATGGGCACGCGCCGTCCCCGTGCCCTTTCGGGGGGGCAACGATCGCGTGTGGCGTTGGCACGAATGTTATTGCGCGATAAACCCATTTCCCTGCTGGACGAACCCTTTGCGGCCCTTGATCCGGGGTTGCGGGCTGAGATGTTGGTATTACTAGGCGATTTATGCGCCGCGCGGTCTTTAAGCCTTGTGCTGGCCACCCACGACCTAAGGGATGCAGAACGCATTTGTAACCGATTATGGTTTCTGGACGCTGGGCAGGTGGTCTTTGACGCGCCGATTGCGGGGTTGCGGGCCAATCCCCCGGCGATGTTACGGCCATGGCTATAGGTCAAGTTCCATAGAAGTTGAATTTTACGGGAAATTCGTTGGCAAATCCCCCAAAAAGACACTAAAATCAATGTGTATCAAAGGGCCGCCACATACATGCAAATTTATCTACCGATTGCCGAGGTTAGCGTGAATGCCTTTTTACTGCTGGGTCTTGGCGGGCTTGTGGGGGTTCTTTCGGGCATGTTTGGGGTGGGCGGTGGATTTTTAATGACGCCGCTTTTGTTTTTTATCGGCATTCCTCCCGCCGTGGCCGTGGCGACCGAGGCCAATCAGATTGTCGCATCGTCTTTTTCAGGTGCTTTGGCGCACCTTAGGCGTAAAACGGTGGATTTGAAAATGGGTGTCGTGCTGCTGATCGGCGGGCTTTTCGGGGCTGCGGTTGGGGTGCAGGTTTTTGCCTGGTTAACCATACTGGGGCAGGTCGATCTTTTGGTGCGTCTGTGCTATGTTATATTCTTGGGCATTATTGGCAGTTTGATGTTTTTTGAAAGCCTAAGGGCCATCCGACGCATCACACACCCCAACAATCCCACATCAACGAAACGAAAAACGCGCACATGGGTGCATAAATTACCGTTTAAGACGCGGTTTCGCACATCGGGCCTTTATATTTCGGCTTTACCGCCGCTTTTCGTGGGATGTTTTGTGGGGCTTTTGGCCGCAATAATGGGGGTGGGGGGCGGCTTTATCATGGTTCCGGCGATGATTTATCTTTTGGGGATGCCCACAAAAGTTGTGGTTGGCACGTCCCTTTTTCAGATTATTTTTGTGACGGGATTTGCCACCATAATGCATGCAACGACCAATTTCACAGTTGACATGGTTTTGGCCATTTTGTTGTTGGTAGGTGGTGTTGTAGGGGCGCAGATCGGCACGCGGATCGGCGTGCGGATGAAGGCCGAACAGTTACGCATTTTGCTATCTATCATGGTGTTGGCTGTTTGCGGGCGATTGGCGCTGGATCTGCTTATACAACCGGGGGAACTTTATTCGCTTTCATCGGCGGGGGGCGCACCATGACCAGGTTGTGCCTGGTGTTGGTTTTATTGATCGTTCCGCATGTGGCGCATACCGAAGAGGTTGTGGCAGGCCTAAGCCAAGATGCAATTTCGATCACGGCCAATTTCGCCGGATCGGAAATTTTGATTTTCGGTGCGGTTCGTCGCGCTGCCCCCCCCGACACATCCAGCCCGATAGAGGTAATTAATACCATCGAAGGGCCAAGCCGCCCCGTCACCGTGCGCCGCAAAAACCGCCGCCTTGGCATTTGGGTCAATACCGAAGCCTCAAACATCGATGCCGCCCCGACATTTTATGCCATTTCTACCACATCACAGTTGGCCGAGGTTTTGACCCAAACCGAAGATTTGCGCCACAACATTACCATCCCCCAGGCTATTCGCGCGGTAGGCACGGGTGTTGCCGATCAAGAAACGTTCACAGATGCGTTGATCCGCATTCGGCAATCACAAGATTTGTATCAGTTGAACGAGAACGCCGTGCGTTTTCGTGCCCAGACTTTGTTTGATACGACCGTGCAGTTGCCTGCAAACCTTGTCGAAGGGGCATATACCGCGCGCATCTTTTTGACCCGGGGGGGGGATGTTGTGGATATTCACCACCAAATTATTCAGGTGCGTAAGGTCGGGCTTGAAAGATTTATATATACATTGGCCCATGAATGGCCTTTGGTTTATGGGGTGCTGTCGCTTTTCCTTGCAATTTTTGCCGGATGGTTGGCCGCGGCTGTGTTTCGTTACATCCGCACATAAGATAATTATGAAAAATCCTAGCCCCTGGATGCAGAACATGGCATTGAGGCACCATGGCACAGACAAATGCGGTTTTTCTGCAAGGTAATCTTTTCCGGCATATCACAGTGATGTCGTTGACGGCATCTGTTGGTCTTGTCGCCGTGTTCTTGGTCGATTTCATCGACATGGTTTTCATTTCAATGTTGGGTAAGGAGGAGCTGGCCGCCGCTGTTGGCTATGCAGGGGCCATTTTGTTTTTTACCACATCGTTTGGCATTGGCATGGCCATCGCCGGGGGTGCTTTGGTGGCGCGTGCGTTGGGGGCAGGGGATGCGGCGTTGGCCCGGCGGCGGGCAACCAATACATTGATTTATGGTGTAGCCTGGGGCGCGCTATTTAGCATTATTGTTTGGTTTTCATTACCATTTTTGGTGGGGTTGCTGGGCGCGCAGGGGCAGACGGCCGATTTAGCCGTTGGATATTTGCAGATTATTATTCCATCGTTGCCCATTCTTTTGGTCGGCATGGTTGGCGGGGCGATCTTGCGTGCCCATGGCGCCGCACGACGGGCCATGATGGCAACGATTTGGGGTGGCTTGGTCAATGCGGTGCTTGATCCGATCTTAATTTTTGGGCTTGACCTGGAATTAACGGGGGCGGCCCTGGCCTCGGTCTGTGCGCGTATCGTTATTGCTTTAACGGCGATTTTGCCGATTCTGCGCCACCATGGCGGGCTATGCCGCCCCAAT
>CALFSY010000196.1 GCA_937916365.1 uncultured Jannaschia sp.
ACCCTGGCCCGCATCCCTGCGCCATTGCCAAGACCCACATCGCAAACACCGCGCGCGGCCCCATCCTTACGCATAGATGAAACGGCAACGCTCCCCACTCCACCCCTGCCCCTGCGGTTGAGACTGCAGCGGAACGCCCGGCCCCTACATCGCAAATCGAAAATCCGCCCGCATCAGTTGTAGCGGTGGTCGCCGCGCCCGTCCCATCCCCTTCACCGGCGGATCAGGGAGAGATTGTGACATTTTCCTCTTCCTCAGGGGGGCGGATTTATGGCGTGTCTCTTGGCGCGCAATCATCACACAGTGCAGCCGAGCGGTTGTTATTACAAACAGCGCTTAGTGATATTGGAACCTTTAATCAGGCTTTACGCCGCATTGTTCGCAATGGCGGCGGGTATGAGGCGCGGTTTCAAGGCATGACCCAAGATCAGGTGCGCCGCGCCTGCGCCCGGTTGGCGGCGCGCAATATGTATTGTCAACCCATGGGGCCCACGGGCTAGCCCCAAACCACGCATAAGTTTTAGAATAACCTAGAAATCTATGGCCAAACCCTTTTTTTCCCAATCGCCGTAACGCACAGGGTCGGGGCCATCACGCCCGCCAAGTTCTTTGGGAAATGCCACAGAATGGGCTTTTTTATATCGTTCTTCCGCTTCGGCCAAGGCACGTTGCGCGGCGGGGGGGAGATCGGTTTGCGCATCTTGGGGCATTGCGCCATTCCTTATATTGAACACATCATTGATATACGCTTTGGCCGCTTGGCCTCAAGACCAATACATGTGCAATGGCGGTGGTGGATGGATGGTATCATAGTTCGGCAAGGGGCATTAAAGGCGCTTGATTGGGTGCTAAAAGAAAAACGCCTATTGGCCCATTTGCCCGAGGATGTAACCCTTGCGCCGCCGGATCGCGCCCGAGTGGCACGGTTGACGCGGCTGGTTCTGCGCCATCTGGGGCCGGCGGATATGGTGCTGCGTGCCCACCTAAACCGCCCCCCGCCCTGGCCTGTGCAAATGGTGCTGCGCCTGGCTACTGTTGAAATTCTCGTCACGGGGGCGGCGTCACACGGGGTTGTCAATAGCGCGGTGCATATCGTGAAAACAAACCGCAAAATGTCGCGGCACAGTGGGCTGGTCAATGCCGTGTTGCGGCGCGTTGTGACCGAAGGGCCCACGCACTGGCAATCCCTGCCCCCGCAACGTTTACCGGCCTGGATCGGGAGAGAGGTTAAAAAACATTTTGGGCCCCAGGCCTTGCGCGCGATTGAGCGCGCCCATGCTCAGGGTGCGCCGCTTGATATAACGCCCAAATACCCTAACAACACCCTACCTGAGGCACAGATTTTGCCCACCGGCGGCCTACGTCTGCCAGGCGGGCGGCAGGTTTCGGCCCTACCAGGATATGCCGACGGCACATGGTGGGTGCAGGATGCCGCCGCCGCGTTGCCGGTGCGTTTGTTGGGCGACGTGGCCGGACAACAGGTGCTAGATCTGTGTGCTGCCCCGGGCGGTAAAACGATGCAACTGGCCGCCGCCGGTGCGGATGTCACTGCGGTTGATATATCGCCGTCACGTATGGATCGGTTGCGCACGAACCTAAGGCGTACGGGGTTGAATGCCACCCTGTTGACCGAAGACGCGCTGTCCCATCGCGGCACATATAACGCCGTTGTGTTAGATGCGCCCTGTTCGGCCACAGGCACGATCCGCCGTCATCCAGACCTACCATTTGTAAAATCCGCACGGGATGTGGAGCCCTTAACACGGTTGCAAATGCACTTGATCGACCACGCAATTACATTGGTGCGCCCAGGGGGACGGTTCGTTTATTGCACCTGTTCCCTATTGCCCGTGGAAGGCGAATTTCAAATCAAAGCGGCGCTTGCGCGGCATGGTACTTTACGCCTTATGCCGCTTGATCCCACGTGCCACGGTGGGGAACCCGAATGGCGTAGCCCCCATGGTGGCCTGCGCCTACGCCCCGATTTCTGGGCGGAATGGGGGGGAATGGATGGGTTTTACATAGCTATCTTAGAGGTCGGGTGATGTGTTTTCTTTTCTAATCACACCCGATAAGGCAGGACATGCTGCAAAACCCCATTACGAAAGCCCTCGCATGGATGATCTTATCCCAATTCGCCGCGCGCTGATTTCTGTGTCCGATAAAACCGGATTGGTGGATTTGGGCCGTGCTTTGGTCGATTACGGGGTCGAAATAATTTCAACCGGCGGCACAGCGCAGGTATTGCGCGAACATGGTCTTAACATCACCGATGTCACTACCATAACAGGGTTTCCCGAAATTATGGATGGGCGTGTCAAAACGTTGCACCCGCACATTCACGGGGGAATTTTGGCGCAACGGGATAACACCACGCATCAAGGTGCGCTTGACACCCACGGAATCGCCCCCATCGACCTTGTGGTGGTGGACCTTTATCCATTTGAAGCCGCACTGACCGCCCATGCCGATCCCACCACCCTAATTGAAAACATCGACATCGGCGGGCCTGCCATGATCCGTGCAGCGGCCAAAAATCATACGTTCGTAACAATAATGGTGCAGCGCGATCAATATCCCGCGTTGTTAACCGAATTGGCCAAGAATAATGGGCAAACCCGTTTGGAATTTCGCCAAAAAATGGCGTTGGCGGCGTTTGGCCGCACCGCGACGTATGACGCGGCAATATCAAATTGGATGGCACAGGCACACGATGATCCAACCCCACCCTACCGCGCCTTTGGTGGCATGTGTTGGCAGGCCCTGCGCTATGGTGAAAATCCGCATCAAACCGCCGCACTATATGCCGATGGTTCGCGCGAGGCGACCATAACGCACGCCCATCAGATTCAGGGTAAATCGCTAAGCTATAATAACATTGCCGATGCCGATGCCGCGCTGCGGCTGGTGGCAGAATTTCCTGCCGATGACGGCCCTGCGTGTGCGATTATCAAACATGCCAATCCATGCGGCGTGGCGCAGGGGCAAACCTTAGCAGCAACTTACAAGGCCGCGTTTGATTGTGATCGTAACAGTGCCTTTGGCGGTATCATTGCCGTAAACCATACCTTAGACCCGACAACCGCAAAGGCCATCATTGAAACATTTGTTGAGGTTGTCGTTGCCCCCAGCGTGGATATGGCGGCGCAGTCAATCTTGGCCACGCGTCCGGGATTGCGTGTGTTGACCACGGGCGCATTGCCCGATCCAAAACACGCGCCCCTAACTATAAAGCAGGTTACAGGTGGATTTTTAGTGCAGAGCCGCGATACAGCGGTGTTAACTGAACAAAATTTACGTGTGGTGACCGCACGCGCGCCCACGGCGGCGGAAATCAAAGACATGGTGTTTGCATGGCGCGTGGCAAAACACGTGACCTCAAACGCCATTGTATATGCCAAACAAGGGCAAACCATCGGCATAGGTGCCGGTCAAATGAGCCGCATTGACAGTGTTCGGATCGCAACCCAAAAAGCCCAAGATATGGCAGAAACGCTTCACCTAACCACACAACCTACGATGGGCGCGGTGATCGCCTCAGACGCATTTTTTCCATTTGCCGACGGCGTCTTAGCAGCGGCCGATGCCGGGATAACGGCGGTTATTCAACCCGGCGGATCGCGCCGCGATGATGAAATTATTGCCACTGCCGATGCCGCAGGGATTGCAATGGTTTTTACAGGCCTACGCCATTTTCGACATTAGTTGGGGGTAGACGATGCGGGTTTTAAGTTTATCGGCGATTGTTTGCTTTGTGATTGATCAGGCTACAAAATGGGCGGTTTTGTATTGGGCCGGATTGGCCCAACGTGGGGTGATGGATATATTTCCCCCCTTTTTGGTGTTTCGCTTAGGCTGGAACGAAGGCATTAATTTCGGCCTCTTCGCCTCTGGTTCCCAAATCGCACGATGGCTTTTGGTGATGTTGGCGCTTGTGATCTGTGGCTGGATCATTTGGTGGGCTAAAACGGGGCTCGCCCACCCCATGGCACGTATCGCAGCCGGGGCCGTTGTGGGCGGGACGTTGGGCAATGTGTTAGATCGTATCATTTATGGTGCCGTGGTCGACTTTTTGAATGTGTCGTGTTGTGGCATTCAAAATCCATTTGTTTTTAATATGGCCGATGTCATGATTTTTATCGGCGCTGTGGGCTTGCTCATCCTGGCCGATCGGCCCAAAATACCCCACCAAGATGCCGCGTGACGGGCACGTGAATTTAGGGTAAGATCGTTTCAAACAGAGGGCTATACCATGCAACATTTTGCAAAAATGGCGATCATTGGCGGCTTGGTGGTGACTTTGGCGGCCTGCGGGGGTTCGCAACAACCCACCATAATGAACATCCGAAATACCGAAGAAGGCCCGGACGAATTTTCGATCGTGCCGACACGACCTTTGGAAATACCTGCCAATCTGGGCAATTTACCCCCCCCCACACGCGGCGGAACCAATAGAACCGACCCAACCCCACAGGCCGACGCGATCGCAGCACTTGGCGGTAATGTGGCACGCGCGCAAGGCGGTGGCGGTGATGTGGTCACCTATGCCAGCCGTTTTGGCGTGGGTGATAACATACGCGAGGTTTTAGCCAGCGAAGATTTACGCATTCGTAGCCGCAATCGCGGGTTATTGTTGGAACGCGCGGTTGGCACCAATACGTATTATCGCGCCTATCGTAATATGTCGCTTGATCAACAGCGCGAATTGGAACGCTTGCGCGCCGCCGGGGTGCGCACACCGGAAATACAGCCGCGTCAAGAGTGATCCATATCCTGATGTTACGTAACTGCATTAAATGCCCGTGCAATCACACCAAAAACATTTGGTCACATCTGTGTTAGGGTCCTATTTCGCGCGTTGATGCCTATACATGTGGGCATACATAACACTATAACTTAATCGTTTTGGGGGATCGTTTATGCCACGTCGCCTGGCGCTTGCCTGTTGGTTGATTTGCTTATGTATCGCGTCGCCCTTTGCCGCACTTGCGGACGATAACGTGACCGAATTTTTCCTTGATAATGGATTGCACGTTGTTGTGATCGAAGACCACCGCGCACCCGCCGTGGTGCATATGATGTGGTATCGTATCGGTGCGGCCGATGAACCCACGGGTCAATCCGGTATTGCACATTTTGTCGAACACCTAATGTTTAAGGCCACCGAAACCCTTGCCACCGGGGAATTCAGCGAAATTGTCGAGGCGAATGGCGGCACAGATAACGCCTTTACCTCTTGGGACTATACGGGATATTTCCAACGTGTTGCGGCTGATCGGCTGGATCTGATGATGCAAATGGAGGCCGATCGTATGACCGGCCTGGTTTTTGACGCCGATGAAGTGCGCACCGAACGCGCCGTTATTTTAGAAGAACGCGCCCAACGCACCGATTCTAGCCCCGGGGCGTTGTTTAACGAACAAATGCGCGCGGCAATGTTTCTAAACCATCCCTATGGCCGCCCCATTATCGGGTGGCGGCATGAAATGCAAAATCTATCGTTGGATGATGCGCAGGCATTTTACGAAACCCACTATGCCCCCAACAACGCAATCTTGATTGTTGCAGGTGACATAACCCCGGATGATGTGCAACGCATGGCCCAAAACCATTATGGCCCCATTGCACCCAGCGCCGTATCGCACAACCGCACGCGCCCACAGGAACCGCCGCACAACGCATTTCGCCGCGTTACGTATGAAGATGCCCAAGTCGCGCGCCCTTATGTAGCGGTGAGCTATCTTGCCCCCAGCCGCGAAACGGGCGCCCAGGACGAGGCCGCAGCGCTGCGGTTGTTGGCCGAATTATTGGGCGGGAGCGGGCAAACATCGCTATTGGCCACAACATTGCAGATTTCACAGGAACGTTCGCTGTTCACTGCGGCGTATTATGATGCAACTAACCTAGATTCTTCGACCTTTACGTTGATTAACATGCCCGTGCCAGGGCAATCGCTGCCACAGGCCGAGGCGGATTTACATCGCGTCATTGCAGAGTTTTTGGAAAACGGCGTGGACCAAGCGCAATTTGACCGCGTGCAATTCCAGGTGCACGCTGCCCAAATTTATGCCCGCGACAGTGCGCGCGGCCTAGCGCAAGAATACGGCGCAGCCTTAACAACCGGCCTAACAGTGCAAGATGTGCAAACCTGGCCGGATATTATTGCTGCCACCACACCCGATGATGTGATGGCCGCTGCCCGGCGTTTATTCGACGGCACACACACCGTCACAGGGTATTTAACGCGCCCTGACGCCCCACCTACGGTTATTCAAACCACGGGGGGCACCCAATGATTGCCCGCACCCTTGGCTGTCTCATACCTATCTTTTTGGGCTTTTGCGGGCTGCCCGCCACAGCGCAAGTCGATATTCAACGCTTCGTCTCCCCCGGCGGCATAACCGCATGGTTGGTCGAGGATGGCGCGATCCCATTTGTCGCTATCGACATCTGGTTCACGGGCGGTGCATCGTTGGACGCACCAGGCAAACGCGGCGCAACATTTTTAATGACAGGTTTGCTAGAGGAAGGCTCGGGTGACCTGGACGCCTTTGAATTTGCCGCAATGGTCGAGGGATTGGCCGCCGATTTCGATTTCGATGTTTATCGCGATACGATCACCGTAAGTGCACGAATGTTAACCCAAAATCGGGATCAGGCGGCGGATTTGTTGCGCAATGCTTTGACCACACCGCGCTTTGACGCAGACGCCATCGAACGGGTTCGCGGCCAAGTGATTTCAATTATCGAAAGCGACGCCCAAGATCCCGAAGACATTGCCGCGCAAACCTTTGATGCCCTGACCTTTGGCGATCATCCCTATGGCACCGCATTAGAAGGCAGCATTGATACAGTCAGCGCCTTAACACGTGACGATCTTACCGCCGCACATCGCAATGCATTGGCACGGGACCGCGTGGTTATTGGGGCCGCCGGTGATATTTCAGCCGAAGATTTAGGTGCGCTGATTGACACTATCCTGGGCGATTTGCCGCAAACCGGCGCACCCATGCCACAACCCGCACCATATCTATTGCCTGGTGGGAATACGGTGGTTGCCTTTGATAGCCCACAATCGGTGGCATTGTTTGGCCATCGCGGGATTGACCGGCAAGACCCCGATTTTTTCCCGGCCTTCGTGCTCAACCAGATTTTGGGTGGTGGAAATTTTCGATCTCGCCTCATGCAACAGGTGCGCGAGGCACGCGGCCTAACCTATGGCATTGGCACCTTTTTGTCATTGGCAGATCATGCGCCTATGGTGATAGGTCAATTTTCATCCTCTAACGATGTGGTGGCCGAAGCCATCGCCGTCACCCGGGCACAATGGGCAGACATCGCCGAAAATGGCGTCACCGAGACCGAACGAGAGGCCGCCATTCGCTACCTAACCGGCGCATACCCATTGCGGTTTGACGGCAACGGGCGCATCGCAGGGATTTTGGCCGGTATGCAGGCCGATGATATGCCGATTGATTATATTGAAACACGCAACGCACGCGTTGCGGCGGTCACATCCGCAGATGTGCGGCGCGTGGCCGAACGGTTGTTGCGGCCCGAGGATTTGCATTTCGTTATCGTAGGTCAACCCGAAGGGATCGGCACAGAACAGTAACGTTTGCCCTTGGCGCATCCTGCCCTAACGTGCTACGTTTCGTGGTATGTCTTTTGATACCCACAAAATAGATGATTTTCCGGTGAATGCGCGCCCGCCCATGATTCGCCAGCTTGATGATGTGGCGATCAACCGCATTGCTGCGGGCGAGGTTCTCGAACGCCCGGCCAGTGCGGTCAAAGAATTGGTGGAAAACGCGCTGGATGCGAGCGCAACACGCATCACCGTCGACATTGCCCACGGCGGCAAAACGTTGATCCGGGTCGCCGACGATGGGCATGGAATGGGGCCAGAGGATTTGGCCCTTGCATTGGCACGTCACGCCACATCCAAAATCGATGGCTCAGACCTACTTAATATCCACAGTTTTGGATTTCGGGGTGAGGCCCTGCCATCGCTCGGTGCTGTTGGGCGATTACGCCTGGTCAGCCGAGCGACAGGATACACAGCCCATGAAATCACAGTCACCGGCGGACAAATGACCCCGGTCAAACCCACTGCGTTGGGCAATGGCACGTTAGTGGAATTAAAAGAGCTATTTTTTGCCACACCCGCGCGATTAAAATTTTTGCGTTCTGACCGGGCCGAAACACAAGCCATAACCGATGTTGTGAAACGTCTTGCCATGGCCGCCGCGGACGTTGGGTTTACACTGCGGGATATGGGGGGGGATAAACCCCGCACCATATTTTACGCCGATCCGGAAACGGGGGATATGTTCGATGCCCTGCGCGGGCGTCTAACCACTGTGATGGGCCGCGATTTTACCGAAAACGCCGTGCCGATTGATGCCGAACGCGATGGGGTGCGCCTAACCGGATTTGCGGGATTACCCACCTATTCGCGTGGTGCAGCGGTGGCACAGTATATGTTTGTTAATGGCCGCCCAGTTCGTGATCGTATGCTGATCGGCGCATTACGTGCGGCGTATGGCGATTTGATTGGCCGTGATCGCCATCCGGCGGCGGCATTGTTTGTCACCTGCCCCCCCGAAAA
>CALFSY010000197.1 GCA_937916365.1 uncultured Jannaschia sp.
ATTGCCGCGATCTGACATTGGTTTGTGTGAACAAATTGTGTTGATCGGGTCAGGCATGATTTGGAATGTTTATTTTGGTATTGTCGCGCTGAGCTTGGGATTTTTCTTTGCGGTGGTTTTGGCCGCGGCCAAGGCGGCGCGCCGCGCCGCATTTCGAAAACCCGCCGAATGGTTTATTTTCATTTTCCGGGGGTCGCCGCTTTTCATTCAATTTTTCATAGCATACGAAGCGTTTGTTTTACTGCCCCGCGTGGGGGTTGAATTTACATTTCTTGGCATTTTGATCGAGGCGGAAACCCGCTGGTTTGCGCGGGCATGGCTGGGCGGGTTAATTGTTTTATTTTGTAACACCTCTGCCTATTCCGCCGAAATTTTTTACGGCGCGCTTAAGGCTGTGCCAAAAGGTGAGGCCGAGGCGGCGGATGCGTTTGGATTTACCGGATTGAAAAAATTTCGCCGCATTATATTTCCCACCATGCTGCGGCTCGCCTGGCCATCTTATACCAATGAGGCGATTTTTCTGTTCCATGCCACAGCATTGGTTTTCTTTAGTTCTTTCCCCGCGATCCAACAACGCGGCGATGCACTGTATTATGCCAGCTATTTCGCGGATCGCACGTTTAACCCATTTGTCGCTTACCCCATCGTCGCGGTTTATTTCATCATATTAACATTAATTGTGATCGCGGTATTTGGCCTAATCGGGCGCCGGCTTAACCGGCATGTGCCAAAACAAATGCGCCCTGGGCCACGCCCCCGCCTGCGATTAATTCGATGACCCTGGACGCCTATTTACAGGCTAATCCGGATCTTAAGGCGCTGCGCGTTATGGTGGCCGATCTAAACGGGCAGGTGCGCGGCAAACGTATCGCACGACACTACGCCGCCAAGGCGCTGGAAACAGGCATACGGTGCCCCTATTCAACATTAAATCTAGATATTTGGGGCAAAGACATCGAAGACAGCCCCCTGGTTTTCCAATCGGGGGATGCAGACGGGGTGTTAAAACCAACCGGGCGTGATCCAATGTCTGCGCCATGGGTGAAAACGCCTACCGCTTTGCTGCCGATGTGGATGTTTCACGACGATGGCACCCCCTTTGCCGGCGATCCGCGACAGGCGTTGGCCCATGTGATGGCGCGCTATGCGGCGGCGGGATTGACGCCGGTGGTCGCAACCGAGCTTGAATTTTATCTGATTGACGATAGCGGGCCAGATTGGCATGTGCCGCCATCGCCACAATCGGGCAAACAGCAGGCAGAAACCGACATTTTGGGATTGCGACCATTAGATGCGTTTGATGGGTTTTTAACCACGCTTTACGATGGGTGCGCGGCGATGGACATTCCCGCCAACACCGCAATTTCCGAGGGCGGGCCCGGCCAATTTGAATTTACATTGATGCATCAGAACAACGCGATGAAGGCCGCCGATGATGCGTGGTTGTTCAAAATGTTAACACGTGGAATAGCCCGCAATCATGGCTTCGCAGCCAGCTTTATGGCCAAACCTTACCCCGATCATGCGGGCAGTGGGCTGCATTGTCATTTTTCGGTGCTGGACGCCCAGGGCCGCAACATTTTCAACGACGGAACGCCCCATGGAACAGACGCATTGCGATTTGCCATTGCCGGATGTTTGGCTGCGATGCCCGGATCAATGTTGGTGTTCGCGCCGCATGGCGTTAGCTTTGATCGCTTTGTGCCGGGGGCCCATGCGCCCACGGCGGTGGGTTGGGGCATGGACAATCGCACGGTGGCGGTGCGTGTGCCCGCAGGTGCGCCCACCGCACGGCGGATCGAGCACCGCGTGGCGGGGGCGGATGTAAACCCATACCTGTATCTTGCGGTTTTATTGGGCGCCGCCCTTAATGGAATACAAGACCGGGTTGCCCCCCCCGCCCCAATCACGGGCAATGCGTATCGGCATGATTTGCCCCACCTTCCAACCCGATGGGGGGGTGCCATTGCGTCTTTTGAAAATTGTGCGGAAATCAGGCGCATCCTAACCCCGGACATGCGGGCAAATTTTTTGGCCACCAAACGGCAAGAGATGCGCCATATGGCCGATTTAAGTGTGACAGACCAACGCGATCTTTACCTGGACACCGTTTGAACAACGCTGCGTAATCCCTATTACAGAAATGGATCTGTGCGATTAAAACGCCGCCTTAGATATGGTTGCCACATTCCCAAAATTTCCTTAGGTCTTACCAAAAATTAGGGGCGATCCCATGATCCTAGGTATTTTACAAACCGGCCATGCCCCGCATGAGGTGGTGGCCAAAGACGGCACATATACCGATTTGTTCCGCGCCATGCTGGCCGCCGGACACGACCCAAAAAATCCTTTCACGCTGAGAACTTATAGCGTCGTGGACGGTGACTTTCCCACGGGGCCCGATGCCGTTGATGCGTGGCTGATTACGGGATCAAAACATGGCGTTTACGAAAATCATTCGTGGATTGCACCGCTGGAAACCCTGATCCGCGCTATCGCAGACGCGCGGCGCCCCTTGGTGGGGATATGTTTTGGGCATCAAATCATTGCGCAAGCCCTGGGCGGGCGGGTCGAAAAATTTGCAGGCGGATGGACGGTGGGCCATCAAACCTATCACATCGGTGGGGCGGATGTCACATTGCACGCCTGGCACCAAGATCAGGTTTTGGAATTGCCACCGGGGGCCACACGGCTGGGCTGGTCAGAAACGTGCGAAAATGCTGTTGCCGCCTATGGTGACCATATCCTAACGTTACAGCCACACCCCGAATTCAGCGGCAGCGTTATTGAAACATTGATCGCCTGTCGAGGCGCAAACGTGCCAAAGGATCGCCTGGCCCGGGCCACGGCGATGCTGGGCGATCCGGTTGACAATGCCGCCATCGCCCGGTGGATCGCCGATGTTTTACGTGGTCATGCGGTGACGGGCAACCTACCGTTCCCTACAAAGGCGGTTGTATGACCCCCCCCACCAATGATCCCATGGCCAACCTACCGCATGTTGCCCTAAATTACCTGGATGGTCACCGTGTTGATGAGGTTGAATGTATCGTTGCCGATTTGGCCGGCGTCGCCCGGGGTAAGGCCATGCCTGGGGCTAAATTTTTTCAACAGGCACATTTTTACCTGCCGAATTCAATTTTCTTCCAAACCATAACCGGCGATTGGGCCGAAATCAAAGGCAGTGATGCCGATTATACCGAACCGGATATGGTGCTGACGCCCGATTTTTCCACGGCCCTGCCCGCACCCTGGACCGCCGATTGGACATTGCAGATTGTCCACGACATCCATGACCAAACGGGCACGCCCCTTCCGTTTGCACCGCGCAACGTTTTGAAACGGGTTGTGGGCCTGTATAACGCGGCGGGGTGGACGCCGATCGTTGCGCCGGAAATGGAATTTTACCTGGTCGCGCCCAACACCGACCCCGCGCGCGAAATCGAACCGCCCATCGGGCGGTCGGGCCGCCGCGCCGCCGCCCGCCAGGCCTATTCGATGAGCGCGGTTGACGAATACGGCCCCGTGATCGACGATATTTATGATTTTGCCGAAAAGATGGGGCTTGAAATCGACGGCATTTTACAAGAAGGCGGCGCGGCCCAGGTTGAGCTGAACCTGCGCCATGGTGACCCCGTGCGCCTGGCCGATGAGATATTTTATTTCAAACGTATGATCCGTGAGGCCGCGTTGCGGCACGACTGTTACGCCACATTCATGGCCAAACCAATCGAGGGGGAGCCAGGATCGGCCATGCACATCCATCATTCGGTGGTAGAGACCAAAACGGGCAACAACATCTTTTCCACCCGCGATGGCGCGGAAACCCCGGCCTTTGCCCATTTCATCGGCGGGATGCAGGCGCATTTACCCTCGGTCATTGCGTTGCTGGCCCCCTATGTGAACAGTTATCGCCGCTATGTTCCTGATTTTGCGGCCCCGATCAACCTGGAATGGGCGCACGATAATCGCACGACGGGTCTGCGCGTGCCCGTGTCTGACGCCGCCGCGCGACGAGTGGAAAACCGCCTGCCGGGGATGGATTGTAACCCATATCTGGGCATTGCCGCCTCTCTGGCGTGTGGGTATCTGGGGTTGATCGACACCCTTACCCCCAGCGCCCAGTGGCAGGGCGATGCGTATACCGGCGACGATAGCATCCCGCGCGACCTAACCACCGCGTTAGATTTGTTTACAACCAACACACCGATGGCCGGGGTTTTGGGCCCTGCGTTTTGTAACGTTTACGCCGCTGTCAAAAACCTTGAAAATAAAGAATTTTTACAAATCATCAGCCCCTGGGAACGCCAACACCTGTTGTTGAATGTATAACACCCGTGCCGTAAGACGCAGGCGTGCGATTGAATGGTCGGAATTGTTTTTCGCATTTACGCCCGCCGCGATCTTGCGTCAAAATGTCTTACATCATAGGTAGCGCAATAATGCTGTGCCCCATCCCTTATGAAAGGATCCGCAACAATGACCCGCTTGCCCCTTATCACCGCGTTTCTTGCCGCGATGGCCGTGCCCGCAACCGCAGAAACCTTTCGCTGGGCGTCCGCCACCGATCCGCAAACGATGGACCCGCATGCCGTTTCATCCGCCCCTGTGTTGGGATTTTTGAACAATGTGTATGAGGGATTGGTGCGCCGTGGCCGCGATATGGCGATTGAACCCGCGCTGGCCACATCATGGGAACCGATTGAGGGGGGCGCGGGGTGGCGGTTTTACCTGCGCGAAGGGGTCACGTTTCACGATGGCGCGGCCTTTACCGCCGAGGATGTGGTGTTTTCGTATGAACGCGCGTCGTCTGAGGATTCGGACGTGCGATCCTGGTTCGCACCGGTGGCCGATGTGATCGCGGTCGATGACTATACCGTTGATATTTTAACCACCTCACCCCAACCGATTTTTCCCGATTCCATCGCCAACTGGATGATCATGGACAGGGATTGGGCCATGACAAACGGCACCGAGCGCCCCGCCCGCGATAGCGAAAACTACGCCACGCGCACCACCAATGGCACGGGGGCCTTTGTGGTGACATCACGGCAGGCGGATTTTGAAACCCGCCTCGCGCCGTTTGATGCGTGGTGGGGTGAGGTTGAACATAACATCACCGAGGCCGTGTTCACCCCCATTCAAAATTCCGCCACCGCAGTATCGGCGTTGTTATCGGGGGAGGTCGACATGATAAACCCCGTGCCGGTGCAAGATGCCGCGCGTGTTGACGAGAACACCGATACAGCCATGATTCGCGGGATCGAGGCGCGGGTGATCATGCTGGGGTTTGCGCATGACCACCCGACCCTGCGCAATGGGGCCGATAACCCGTTTCGCGATGCGCAGGTGCGCCGCGCGGTGGCCCATGCCGTGAATGTGCCAGCGATTTTGCAAACCATCATGCGCGGCTCCGCCGAACCGGCCAGTCAGTTGGTCAGCCCCGCCATGAATGGCTATTCCACGGCCCATGCAGAAAGGCCCGCGTTTGACCCC
This sequence comes from uncultured Jannaschia sp., assembly GCA_937916365.1. Lineage (GTDB taxonomy): Bacteria > Pseudomonadota > Alphaproteobacteria > Rhodobacterales > Rhodobacteraceae > JANSYL01. The sequence goes on from CALFSY010000197.1 coordinate 5,497, forward strand.
GACCTTGCCCGTGCCCTGTTGGCCGAGGCCGGGTATGAAGACGGCTTTGCCTTTACTCTGTCATGCCCCAATGACCGGTATTTGAATGACGAAGCGGTGTGTCAGGCCATTGTGGGAATGCTAGCGCAAGTGGGAATTGTGGCCGAGCTGGATGCCATGCCGGTTTCAAACTATTGGCCCGAACTGCGCGCCGATAACTTTGATATGTATCTGTTGGGGTGGTCACCCGGCACCTTAGACGCCGAACACCCGATTCGGTTTTTGGTGCACACAAATGGCGAACGTTTGGGCACCTGGAATTTTGGCGGATATTCCAACCCACGTGTTGATGCGGTGCTGCCCGAGATCCAATCGGAAATTGACGCCACCGCGCGGCAGGTGTTGTTGGATGAGGTTGCCGCAATCATTCAGGACGATATGGTTTATGTGCCGCTTTACGTGCAACCCTTGTTATGGGGGGTGCGCGATGGCGTTACGTTAACCCAACGGCCCGATAATTTTTTGATCCTGCGTTGGGTGACCCTGAATTAGAGGCGCGCGCATAGCGAGGGATGCAACAACATATTGGGTTGCCTGCCTTAGCGCTTGGCAGCCTAAGCAAGGCAATCCCTGTTCAGATTGTATAAATTTTGGGTAAGTGAGGGCGTGAAAACATTGTCACACTTAAAACAACAACTGCGCCGCAAGTTTATGGGCGCAGTTGTTATATTATCCTACGCGGCCTGTGCCTGACTGCGGCGTTCGGCCTCTTCGCGGCTCAGCGCGACCGAGGTGCGCACACCATTGGACACGAAGGCCACTAAACCATCAACCACCCGTTCGGTTGGATCAATACCGGCGCAGCTTAACACCTCGCGCCCATCGCGCGAACGCGCCCATCGGGCAATTTGTTCCGGCCCATTACCGTATTTTTTATCATCTGTTATCGCGTCATCCAACGCGGCCAAGACAACGGCGGCGAACATTTTGCGCGCACGTTGGCCTTGTTCAAAGTTGAAGGCAGTACCGTCAACGAAATCCTTCATTTCGCCGTCCTTTGCATTTCGCTTTCGTCCCTTTCAGTGTATTAAATCTTATGCCTGGTTCGTGCCGATTCTGCAATGCATTTTAAGCATAGCAGTTATGCAAATTTGTGAAAATTATAGGAACAGTTGCACTGTACACCGTGCATTGTAATCTTTATGGATACAATATATAGATTGCGCTACGATCTATTCAAGATTTTTCCAAGGTCTTGCCACATGCCAAAAATTAATGGAAATGAAATCCGTGCGGGAAATGTTTTGGAACATAACGGCGGATTGTGGGCCACAGTTAAGGTTGACCATGTCAAACCTGGCAAAGGTGGTGCCTTTGCCCAGGTGGAGCTACGCAATTTGCGCAACGGGTCTAAATTGAATGAACGTTTCCGATCCTCGGACAAGGTGGAACGTGTTCGCTTAGAACAAAAAGACCAACAATTTTTGTATGAATCCGATGGTATGTTGGTGTTCATGGACGCCGAAACGTTTGACCAGATCGAATTACCCGCCGATCTTTTGGGGGATAGGCGCCCCTTTTTACAGGATGGTATGACGATTGTCGTCGAATTTCACGAAAACGAGGCGTTAAACGCCACCTTACCGCAAAAAGTAACATGCACGATTGCCGAAACCGAACCCGTTGTCAAAGGTCAGACGGCCGCAAATAGTTTTAAGCCGGCGATTTTGGAGAATGGGGTCAAGGTAATGGTGCCCCCGTTTGTGGGCGCGGGTGAAGATATTGTGGTAAATACCGAAACCATGGAATATTCTGAACGCGCCTAACATGTTGAGAAACACGTGTTGAGTGGTAAGAGGCGCAGCAACCCGCGTAATTTTGCAGATATCTGTGCGATTTTTTTTGAGGGTGCGAATACTCTTGACCACGGGTGATGATGCGGCCAATTTCCACAACACAGTGTCTAAATCCACAACATATTGTGCCTTAACCCCCATATCGTGGTGTTAGATGTGCCTAACGCAAAATTTCCGCTTTACACATCGTTTGCAAAGCCCCACGATATTGTTGGGGAACACCACATCCTGGATACCCCTGCAAAAGACACTCAGCCCCTAGTGGTTACCAAACCGCGCCGGAGGCTGCCAAAGACAAGAGGCATAAGCCATGTCACTTTCCGAGCAGTATATTGATATAGAAGACCTCCACCCCATCGACATCGTAGAAACCCTTGCCACGCATCATGAATGGGATTTTGACCGCATCACTGACGATCAAATTGCCATGGTTATTGTGGGCCAATGGCGCAACTATTCGATCACCCTAGCCTGGTCGCCCCACGATAAAACCCTGCGCATGATTTGCACCTTCGATATGGCCCCCGAGGCAGAGGCATTGCCGCGGCTTTACGAAATATTGAACCTAACAAATGACCATTGTTGGACAGGGGCCTTTACATTTTGGCCATCGCAAAAATTGATGGTGTATCGTTACGGGTTGGTTTTGGCCGGTGAACAGTTGGCAACGCCTGACCAAATTGCCCGTATCGTCGAAATGGCAGTGGGCACCGCCGAACGATATTATCCGGCATTCCAACTAACATGCTGGGGCAAACGCCCGCCAAAAGATGCCATGGAAATCGCCATTGCAGAGTGTTTTGGCCGCGCTTAATCTTTGTCTGGATTTATCCAGAGGCATAAATGGTTTTTTCTAAGATCAATGCGCGCGGGCTGGTGATGTTGGGCTGCGGGAAAATGGGGTCTGCGCTGCTTTCGGGGTGGATGGCTGCGGGCCTGGATACGGGGGCGGTTTATGTGATTGACCCCGCCCCATCGGATTGGGTGATACAACAAGGCGTGCGTATCAACGCCGGTTTGCCCGCCAATCCGCATGTCGCGCTGATCGCCGTTAAACCGCAAATGATGCAGACCGCGTTGCCAACCCTGGCGCCGTTGCGCGATGGGAAACCCTTGGTGATTTCGATTGCGGCGGGGACACCGATTGCAACCTTTGAAAGAATTTTTGGCACAGACACCCGCGTGATCCGCGCCATGCCCAATACGCCCGCCGCAATAGGAAAGGCGATTACCGCAATCATCGGCAATACCGCCACCAC
>CALFSY010000198.1 GCA_937916365.1 uncultured Jannaschia sp.
TATGTATTAAATAATAAATGGACATAACGCCCCAATGCTTTCCTTTATACTTGACTAATTCTTAAAATAAGGTTAAGAAATAGGAATTATTTTGCAAAAAGCCGATATTTTTTAGGGCTTTTATTTGAATACATTGATGTAATGGTATTTTTTTAGGATTTAAGCAGTTTTTTTATGGTTTATATTACCCCTTTACAATGCCGCGCCGCGCGCGCAATTTTGAATATCTCGCGCAATGATCTGGCCGATGTCTCTGGTGTGGCGGCCTCAACCATTGGCGCCTTTGAAACCGAGGCCAGCCAGCCGCGCGGCGCCATGGTCACGCAATTAAAACTGGCTTTGGAAGCGCAAGGCATTTCGTTTCTGGATGAGGATGGCGTGCGTTTGCGCTCCGATGATGTGCGGGTTTATGAGGGTGCGGCTATTCACCGCCAATTATTGGACGAGATTTATCACGATCTGAAAGATACCGGCGGTGAGATATTGATTAAGGGGTTGGCGGAACAAAAATGGCAAGCCCCCGATGATGCCGCCTTTTTGAATACTCACCTGGATCGGTTGATGAAGGCGGGGATTACCGAACGCCTGTTAATCGCACAATCGGATACGATCTATGTTGCCCCGCGCCATTGGTATCGCAAAATCCCAGATAAGTATTTTACGCCCCATACCCAATGGATTTACGGCCACAAGGTCGCCATTATCACCTGGGGTGATATTGAGCGGCTGGTTATTCTGGACTCGCCGGCTTTTGCGCTGGCGGAAACCAAACTGTTTGACTGCCTGTGGCATGAAACCGCCGAACTGGTGGAGGCATAGCCAATGGACGCTGTTATCTCCCTTCCACCTGTTTCTGATGCGTTTTTATCCAGTGCGCCGCCTCATGTGACGTTACGGCGTATCACGCGCGACAATGCCCATCTGTTAAACGCGCATCTGTCCCACAGCCATAGCCGTGATCCCTATCAACATTCCCCCGCGTATTTCCTGATGACGGGGCGGCATGGCCTGTGGCAGGCGCGGTATAAGGACAGCACGCTGCTGGTTGCCCTGCATCCCAATGTGGTGGGGCGGTTTTTGATATTCCCACCTATCGGGGCGGATGGCGATACTTTGCTTGCGGCTATGGCACGCCATGGGGCCGATCTGGGGGCAGCGGTGCAACTGGCGCGATGTGACACCCCGCCGCCTGCGGGATTTACCGCTGTCAAAGAGGATGTGTTGGATTGGCGCTATCCGGTGCATGTGTTGGACACCGCCAAGGTGGTGTCCCATAGGGGTAGGGGGTTTCAGCATTTCCGCACCAATCTTAATCGCCTCAAGGGGCAGAACATCGCCGCCCATGACCTTGATCCACGCACAGATCGTGAGACCATCGCGCAAGTGTTACATCACTGGGCCGCCCCCGATCAGCATGAGGTGTATGATCGCCTGCTGGACCTGTTTGGCCACGTATCACTCGCGGGGCGTATCATCACCCATAACGGCCAGCCCGTGGGGTTTTCCATCTGGGAACACACCGCACCCGATCTGGCCAATGCCTATGCCCATATCGGCCTTTATGATCCGCGGGGGACGTCACAATGGGTTTATTGGGATATGTGTCGCACGCTTGAGGCCAAAGGCATGACCCGTGTGTGCATCGGTGGCTCAGAAACCAAAGGGCTGGATCAATTCAAGCGCAAACTCTGCCCCATCGAAAGCATCCCGCTCTCCTCTTACACAACAACACCAAAAAGCCCCGCACAAAACCAAAATACAAAACCAAAAATAGGAGTTAGGCATACTTTGTTTGCAAGAAAAC
>CALFSY010000199.1 GCA_937916365.1 uncultured Jannaschia sp.
AACCCGATATTGTAGAAACGCAATAAGTCAAAAGGAAAATCATGGCTGTAACGCGCACGGAGTCTGACAGTTTTGGCCCACTTGAGGTGCCCACCGCCAAGTATTGGGGCGCCCAAACGCAACGATCAATCCTGAACTTTCCCATCGGGTGGGAAAAACAACCCGTGGCCATCATCCGCGCGCTTGGCGTCATTAAACGCGCCTGCGCCGAGGCGAATGTCACCCGTGGCAAACTCAACACCATCGGCACGGCCATCATCAACGCCGCGCAAGAGGTTGTTGAGGGGAAACTGGACGATCATTTTCCATTGATGGTGTGGCAAACGGGGTCTGGCACGCAATCAAACATGAACGCCAACGAAGTGATCGCCAACCGCGCCATTGAAATGTTGGGAGGTCAGGTTGGATCAAAAACGCCGGTGCACCCCAATGATCACGTGAATATGGGGCAAAGTTCAAATGATACATTCCCCACGGCCATGCACATTGCCACGGCAACCACCGCGCAGGATGTGACATTGCCGGGCCTGCGCACATTACACGCGGCATTGGCGGCCAAAGCGGCAGAATTTGACGGCATCATCAAAATCGGGCGCACCCATACGATGGACGCCACACCCCTAACCCTGGGCCAAGAGTTTTCCGGGTATGCCCACCAAGTGGCAAAGGCCATCGAACGGGTTGAGGCCGCCTTGGCCGATATTTACGAGCTGGCCCAAGGCGGCACCGCCGTGGGAACCGGCCTGAATACCTCGCCTGGGTGGGCCAAGGATGTGGCCCAAAACATCGCGCGGATCACCGGCCTGCCCTTTGTCACCGCACCAAATAAGTTTGAGGCCCTGGCCGCACACGACGCCATGGTGGCGATATCCGGCGCGCTCAAAACCGCCGCGGCATCATTGTTTAAGATCGCAAACGATATTCGTTTGTTGGGCTCGGGCCCCCGGTGTGGTTTGGCTGAACTGATGCTGCCCGAAAACGAACCTGGCAGTTCGATCATGCCAGGCAAGGTAAACCCCACCCAGTGTGAGGCCATGACACAGGTTTGCGCCCATATCATCGGCAATGACGCCGCCGTGGGTTTTGCCGGCAGTCAGGGGCATTTTGAGCTGAACGTTTACAAACCTATGATCGCCTATAATGTTTTACAATCCATGCAGTTGATTGGTGATGCCTGCGTTGCCTTCACCGATAACTGTGTTGTGGGCATTCGCGCCAACACCGACCGGATTGAGACATTGATGCGCGAAAGCCTGATGTTGGTCACGGCGTTGGCGCCGACCATCGGCTATGACAATGCCACAAAGGTGGCCAAAACTGCGCACGCAAATGGCACCACACTAAAGGAAGAGGCAATTCGCCTGGGTTTTGTCGATGCGGCAACATTCGACGCCGTGGTGCGGCCCGAGGATATGATCGGCCCAAAATAATTTTTGATTGCAAAAGGCGAATTGGACCCAAAGTTAAAATGCCCAAAGTCTCTGCAAAAACAATCATCATCGGAAATTTCATGTTTTTGGCGATCGCCATTGCATGTGTGATTGTTGTTGAATTTCCATTTCGTGTCGCCGATTGTGGACCACCGGACCCATATATTATTCGCTATCTTGGCGCCCCGTTTTTTTATCGCAGCGGCTACGGTCTATCCTCTTCTCTTGAGGCACATTTTTGGGTGTTGCCCTTATTAGGTAATGTTATTGTGTTAGCGGCGGGTGCATTTGCCTTTTTCTGGGTATGCGGTCGATTTTGGCCTTGGCGGGTAAATCGGATTCAGGCAATTTTATCGTTTATACCATCATTATTGGCGATTTTGATTATTTGGGTTACGATTTATTTTATCATGTATGAAAATACACTTCGGGGTTGGGTTGGCGTTCTTCCAAGTCAATCAGATGTAGTTTGCACTACATTCTGGCAAACAGGTCCGGATATGAACGCGCGGCAGCGGGCGCCATGACCACCCAACGTCCGCGCAAACATTCGATAACCCTACGCGGGCACCGCACTAGTGTGTCCTTAGAAGATGTGTTTTGGATAGAGATTCAACGGCTGGCTACCGTGCGAGGGCAATCGCTTAGCACGTTGATCGCAGATATTGATGTGCGGCGCGGCATGGATCTGGGCTTGGCCTCGGCCATTCGAGTTTTTGTGTTAGAGGAGGTCAAAGCAGGGCGTTAGGGTTATTCTTGTCACCCTGAAATTAAAATTATTGGGGTATTTTTATCCCAAATGCCCCAATGCCGGAAATGTATCAAGCAACCAAAATGCGAAAACCGAAAACGCGCCGGTCATCAACGCCACACCAACCCCAACCAAAAGCACCCCCATCGCGCGTTCGATCATCTTCATATGCGGTTTGATCCGATTCATGAACGCCATTGCCCGATCAATAAACGTGGCGGCCACCACAAACGGCACACCAAGACCAATGGCATACACGCCAAGCAAAGCTGTGCCGCGTTCAACGCTTGCCTCGGTCGCAGCCATGGATAAAATCGCACCTAACTGCGGCCCGATGCACGGGGTCCATCCAAAGGCGAATGCCAACCCCAAGATATATGCCCCCAACGCGGAGCCACCACGATCGCCCGCATCAAATCGCGCCTCTTGGTTAAGCAGCGGGATGGTGATTACACCAAGAAAATGCAAACCAAAAACAATGATGATTGCCCCGGCCACACGCGACAAAAGCATTTGGTTTTGCAAGAAAAATTGCCCAAAGATTGAAGCCGTAAACCCCAAAAATATAAAGACAGTTGATAGCCCCAAAACAAAGGCCACCGCCGCGACCATCACCTTACGCCGCGCGGTTTGGGCTTGTGCCTGAATCTCGGCCATGGTGATCCCCCCCATGTAAGCCAGATAAGGCGGCACAATGGGCAAGACACAGGGGCTTAAAAAACTAAGCACGCCTGCGCTTAACGCCACAATCATCGCTGGTAAAAGCGACGCATCAAACAGATCAATCCCAAACATACCCTTGCTGTAAACGGCGTAAATCAAAAGGTCACGCCCAATACCTTTCACATTCGCGTGGACACAATGGCACATTCGCGGCTATGCGCGGGGTATGGAATGGGATATTGAAATTGACGCGCGCGATCTGATGTGCCCTTTGCCGGTTTTGCGGCTGCAACAATGCTTGCGTGATGTAACTTGTGGGCAGATTGTGCGCCTGTTGGCGACCGATCCTGTGGCGGAAATCGACATCCCACATTTTTGTGCTGAAACAGGGCATACGATGTTAGGTGCAACCACCCTTAACGGGATGACGGTATATTTTATTCAAAAAGCGGGTGAAGAACCCGCTGCGACAGCCTTCTAACAAAATAAAACCATCGCGCGCGGATCCCAGGAGAGGCGCGCCGTGGCGCCGCGCGATAAAACGGCCCGGCCTGGCATGTTACGCATCGACACAGACACCGTGCCTTGGGCATCACCCAACCGAATATCGTAATACGTCATATCGCCATAATATGTCACATCGTCGATCACACCTTGGGCCATGCGTTCGGGCGTGTCCGTCCCGTCGAACAAAATTGTCATGCTTTCAGGGCGCACGCCAACCTCTGCCCGCCCTATGGCATGGCCCGTGGGACACTGTTCCATAGCCAGCATGGCACGGCCTAATCCGGGCACCTCAACCTCAACCCCTCCTGGCGCGATACTTAAAACCTGCGCGGGTAGAAAATTCATCATTCCGATAAATTCGCCCACACGGCGGGTTATAGGCCGCCGGTATAACGTTTGCGGATCGGCGAGTTGGGCAATGTGCCCTTCAAACATCACGGCAATCCGATCTGACATGATAAGTGCCTCTTCTTGGTCGTGGGTGACCAGAACAAACGTGATGCCGACCTGACGTTGCAAATGGCGCAGTTCGGATTGCATTTGCGCGCGCAAGGCTTTGTCAAGCGCGGAAAGAGGTTCGTCTAAAAGCAATACCTTGGGCTTGAGGATCAGCGCACGGGCCAATGCCACACGCTGTCGTTGCCCCCCTGACAGGGCGTGCGCGGCACGGGCGCCAAGGTGACCCAGGCCAACCATATCTAACGCTGCCCCAACGGCACGGCGTTTTTCATCCTGCCCCATATCAGATTTGCGTAGACCAAATCCCACATTTTCGGAGACACTTAAGTGGGGAAAAATAGCATAGGATTGAAACACCATGTTGGTGGGGCGTTTGTTGGGGGGCACGCCCTCCATATCTTGCCCCGCCAATACGATACGGCCTTTTGAGACCTGTTCAAACCCTGCAATCGCGCGCAAAAGTGTGGTTTTTCCACACCCTGATGGCCCAAGTAAAGAAAAAAATTCACCTTGCCCAATCTGGGCGGTGACGCCACGCAAGGCATGATAATCGCCGTAGAATTTATGCACCCCTTCTAGGGCGATAAGCGGTGTTTGGGTCACAAAACGCCTCCTGCATCGTGAATCCCTGCGCGTTTTAGCCCACGGCGGCGAAAAGTTTCAGCCAAGATCAACAATGCAACGGATAGTGCAACCAGGATCGTGCCCAACGCCATAACCATTGGTAATCGTGCGGGAAATCGCAACTGTCCCCACAAATACACCGGCAGGATTGGCGCATTGCCGGATAAGAAAAAGGCGATGATAAATTCGTCCAACGAGATGATGAAACAAATCAACATCGCGGCAATGATCCCCGGCGCGACCAAGGGCAATGTGATGAATCGAAATGTTGAAAACGGTGTTTCGCCAAGGTCGATTGCGGCCTCTTCTAAACTTTGGTCCATATTTGCAAAACTACCCTGCAAAATTGCAATGGCAAAGGGGGTGCAAATCAAAGTATGGCCCAGGATGATTGTCCATGTTCCCGTGCCAAGACCCACCTGTGTCAACACCACCAAAAGCGATATGGCCACGATCACCTCAGGCAGAACCAGGGGCAGCATGATAAAGCCCACAATGCTAACCTTGCCGGGAAAACGGTATCGTGTGGCGGGGCGGGCGGTAAAAATACCCAAGGCAGTGGCCAAAATGGCAACACTGCCTGCGATCAATAATGAATTGCGCGTCGCCTCGTGCAACGCGGGGGTGTTTAACAAGGCAAAAAACCATTCCAAAGTAAAACCTTGTAAGGGAAAGGCGATCACTGTGCCGTCGTTAAATGCAAACAACGGCAACAAAATGATCGGCGCATAAAGCACGATCAAATAAAGCACTGCGAAAATGGCCAACGGTCGCAGTTTCATATCCCCAATTTCCCACGTGGCAGTTGAAACAGAATCCATAGTGATAGAAAACCTAAGATCACAGCCAGAAAAGTTATGGTCCCAATGGGGCCGATGACGGCAGGGGCGTGGGTAAAAATGCCCCAAATCATCAACACCTCCCCCCCTGCGATGGCAATAACCGCAGCAAATCCTCGGTATCCGCCACCAAACCGGTCTGCGATCCATACCCATGCGCGCAATCGTGTTGCCCCCCATAGCAGGGACAATACAACCGCAACCATGGCCACCACGGCCAATGTTGCCCCCATCGGGCGGTTTTGTAGATCAAAAATTTGCGCATAAATCATGTTTGCAATCATCGTGCCGTTTGCCCCGCCCACCAAACGCGGTGTGACATAATCGCCAATGGTGGGAATAAACACAATTACGATTGCCCCCAAAATCCCCGGCATGGCCAAGGGTAAGGTCACGCGTAAAAATGTCATTGCGCGGCTTTCCCCCAAATCGCGCGCGGCCTCTATCAGGCTACGATCAATTTTTTCCAAACTCACAAAAATTGGCAAAATTGCAAAGGGCGCGAACGCATGGGATAGTGTGATGACGACCGAAACCGGATTATACAAGATAAAGGGCAAAGGTTGATCTATCACGCCCAAGGTCATCAATGACCCATTAACCGGCCCATCAAAGGCCAAAATAACGCGCCATAGGAAAACGCGGATCAAATAGCTCGTCCAAAATGGGATCGTAATTAAAAAGAGCCAAAGTGATTTATGCCGGGGCTGCACGCGAAAGCTAATGAAATAAGCGATTGGAAAGGCCAAGATGACGGTTGTTGCCGTTACCGCCGCTGAAATCACCAACGAACGCAGCATAAGTGTGCGATAAAGTGGGTCGGTGAGCGCCTCTTGATAATTGGAAAATGTAAAAGTTCGATCGATTGTCAAAAATTGTTGAGTCCAAAAGCTAAACAATACGATCGTAGCCAATGGTGCGGCCAATAGTAATAAAGCATAAAGAAATGCGGGGCTAACCAAGGTTAGGCCCCTGCCCGCCTCACTTTGCAGGGTTCTGGTAACCGCGTTAGCCATGCGCGCGCCTTTGATGGATCTCATGTAATGCACACTATACGCGCGAAGATCCTGATAAATTGCAAGCCTGAAGGCGCGCAATAGTCTATTCAAGCATAAATTACCGCTCAATAGCGTGAAAGCGGCCTATACATTTTGTGGAAAAGCACCCAGTGGAATGCCATTTGTGGTTGTATGAAATCAACGCTTAGAAAATTGGAAACTGCGGCGGGCTTTGCGTTTGCCATATTTTTTCCGTTCAACCACTCGGCTATCACGTGTCAAAAATCCCGCTGCCTTTAGCGCGCTGCGCAAAGAGGGTTCATAAAGTTGGAGTGCCTTTGAGATACCATGCTTTACCGCGCCGGCCTGACCAGACAAACCACCACCCTTCACAGTTGCCATCACATCGAATTGTCCGTCGACCCCGGTTACCTGAAACGGTTGGCGTAAAATCATCTGCAACACAGGGCGTGCAAAATAATCGCCCATATCTTTGCCATTTACGGTAACCTTGCCGGATCCTGGTTTGATCCAAACACGGGCAACGGCATCTTTTCGTTTTCCGGTGGCATAAGATCGCCCTAATGTATCGCGCACCGGTTCGCGCGGCAATGTTTGAGAATCAGTAACAGGTGCATCGGCACCTTCTGCACGATCTTTCAAAGAATCAAGCGATGTTAAAACGTCTGTCATGGATCATCCTCGTGCATTTTTGGCGTTCATGGATTTTACATCCAAAATTTTGGGTTGCTGGGCATCGTGGGGATGAATCGTTCCGGCATACACACGCAAATTGGTCATTTGCCGCCGACTTAATGGCCCACCGGGCAACATACGCTTCACTGCCTGCATCACAACCCGTTCAGGGTGTGCCCCTTCAAGAATTTGGCCAGTGGTGCGCGATTTAATGCCGCCGGGATAACCGGTGTGCCAATAGTTTGGTTTTTCACGCTTTCTACCCGTTACGCGAACTTTGTCGGCATTCACAACAATGACGTTATCGCCCATATCCATCGAAGGGGTAAACGATGGTTTGTGTTTGCCACGTAAGCGTGTGGCAATGATTGCAGCAAGACGGCCCAACACCACACCCTCAGCATCAATCAGGATCCATGCCTTATCAACATCTTGCGGTGTTGCGGAAAACGTTTTCATTGATTTAATCTCCATCGCATATGCTTGAAATCTTGCTGATCATCTAAATCCAGGCATACGATTGTATCAAGAGGGTATCAATGATTGAAGTTGATGTTGTAGTCAAGTATTTATGTATCGCAAAAGCTTATTTATTTCAGTAATTTATTATATATGGTATTATAATACCGCATAAATCTTTATTTACACATGTCATACTCAATGGATTGCAAACGTCACACCTGGGATTATTTGATTTACCCTTCGATAAGCTTTCGAACATACCTCGGACATAGTTCATTGCCCACATTGATAAGCGCCATCGTATCGGTTTGATGTCTGCGTCCGTGATTTATATTCGTCCACTTGCCCTAAAACTACGGTGCTGCCCGTCGTGTGCCCAAATTTATGTATTGCGGGAATTTATGATACTTGGGTTGCATTTATATCTTGCACACGTGCATGTATATCTTCAGTATCAAAATCCATACTTTGAGTTGTCCACACCATAATACTTCTGCGGAAATTACCCTTAAAATTTTTGTAACATGCACGGCCCTGTGGGGTATGGATAACACCCACGAATATCGAAATTTACTAATATACCAATCCTGCCTCATGCAGATACGAAAACCCTGCCCAAATATCGGCCCGGTTGCGCAATTCCAATACCAGATGCGGCGTGACCGGCAGCGCGGCTAACGCACGAAAAACACTGTGCCATTTAATTGTGCCTTGGCCCGGGGCCCAATGCCGATCGGCATATCCATCTGTGTCTTGTAGATGAACGTGGGCCAACGATTCCCCCGCCGCCGTTACGAAATAATCAACCGGTACCGATCCATCTTCACCAAAAACGTTATGAGCGTGGCCAGTATCAAGTGACACCTTTACACGATCTGAATTGAAACTTTGGGCCAAATCTAGCCGGTCAAGCGGCGAAATATCATCACAATTCTCGATAACCAGGGTGATGCCTGCATCCTCGGCCCGGCGCACAACAGGCATCATAACGTTATGGCAAGCTGCTATGATTTTTTCTTTATGCGATGGTTCATTACCTAATCTGGGGCGATCTCCGAAATTGCGGTAATCCCAAATTGAAAAGGGTGAATGCACGACCATTTGGGTGGCCCCCAACATAATTGCGGCATCAAGACCCGTGAGATAGCGTTTGGTAATAATCGGCATAAGTTCTGGATCGGTGCAATCCATCGGCATAAACATAAATGGCCCATGAATTCCCAAACGCCCCTCGAACCCGTCTAAAGCCTTTTTTGCAGCCTGGGCTAAACTTTGCCAATCGCCTAATAAAACGTTGGTATGATGAAAATCCTGCATTTCCAAATCACGTTGTTCAGCAATAAGCCAATCACGATAGGTTGGAAGATCAGACACATTAAGCGCCGCGCCAATCTTAATCGGATTCATTAAAATATCCTTTTATTTTGATGAGTGGAAAACATGAAGAATGAGATTAAAAAACCCGGTGCCCCGCGCGCCAAACCGCACTTACCACCGGTTGGCCTCGCTCCAACCGCACCGCAACAAGATCAGCGCGCATACCCTCGGCAAGGTAGCCCCGATCGGCAAGACCTGTCAAACGGGCGGGGGTCGTGCTGACCAAAGATACAGCTTGCGGCAGATCCATGTTTTGCCCAGGTGCAGCGGCCAATTTGAACGCCGCGTCAAGCAAGCTGCGCGGCACGTAGTCCGAGGCAAAAATATCCACCAAACCCTCTGCCAATAGATCGGCCACGGCGACATTCCCCGATTGCGATCCGCCCCGCAGATAATTCGGCGCACCGGCAACAATTATCATCCCGGCCGCACGGGCGGCGCGGGCGGCCTCTATCGTTGTGGGAAATTCGGATATTTCGATGCCTTCGGCCAAGGCGGTCGTTATGTGGTTATGATCGCGATCATCGTGGCTCATTAACGGCACCCCCCGCGAATGCGCCGTTGCAATGACATGCTGACGCATTTTGGGGCCAATTTCGCGCGCGCGTATCAAAAGATCCGCCATCATGGCCCGGCCTTTGGATTCCCCGACCTCAAGTTCGCGTAACATATAGTTCAACCACGCCTCTGGATCGGGGTTTTGGCGATCACCGGGCGTGTGATCCATGACAGAGACAAGTTTGGTTAGATCATGGTCAATGGTCGCATCAATCAAGTTTGCGGTGGCAGGGTCGGAAATTTCGCAGCGTAAATGCAACACATGCTGCGCGCGAAACATGTGCTTATGCTGCCCTTCTGCTAATGCCTCAATCATGGGGATTAGAATTTCGCGGCGTTCGGGATGCTTAATTGACGCACCGAACGATAGTGAATCAAATACTGTCGTCGTTCCGCCCGATATCACGACCGCATCATGTGCCATTAAGGCAGGCAGAAAATCCCACTGTACACTTAGGCGCGGGTGCACATGCCGTTCGGCATGATCGGTATGAATATCGACAAGACCAGGGATCAAAAATTGTCCCCGCAGGTCGATGCCGTCCCGGGCGTTGGTTAAACCAGCGATCTTATCCCCATCAACGGCCAGTCCCCCCTCAACAATCCCATCCAATGTCACGATCTGGGCGTTCATCAAGGTAAATGGCATATGTGCGGAACTATCGAACATGTTTTTGAAATCTATCTGTATGCTTCACAGGTTGCCATTCATACGCATCGGACATGGTCATACCCTATTATGTGGGCAATACCGAAACTTAGGGTAAAGGCATAGCGTTTTTGTATGTAAGGGATGAAACCAGCCCTGTAGCGTATGCAATGCCACCCATATCTATCCCAAGACCTCGAAAGCAGGGCGGTAGTATCGTCGCTCAGATTTGACGCTGATGTTAGCGTGGAAAATGCGATTGCGACTGTCACTGTTACGTCATCCTTTTAAGGTGTTGACCATACGGCGGATGTGCGCCGGGCCTACCTCACAACATCCGCCCACGATTGTGGCCCCGCGTGCCACCCAACCTTGGGCAAAATCGGCATAGCGGTCCGGCGGTAAATCTTGGCGTTTTTCCAATAGATCGGCAGTTTTACCCCGGTCACGAAATGCCTCGGCAATATGGGTAAAGCCATTGGCATAGGCCCCAAATGGCAAACTGGCCTGGGCAATGACATCTAAACCTTGGTCCACGGTTTCGGGCGGGGAACAATTTATCAAAATCGCATCTGGTGGCAGATCGACCAAAAGCGGCAGAATATCTGACAACGCTTCGCCGGACCGCAGGCGTAGACCATCATCGTCGCTTACACTCAATGCTAGCCAAACGGGTTTACCAAAAGGCAAGGTGCCCATCAATGCGCCCCGTGCCTGTTCCACCGAAGCCACGGTTTCACATAAGAAAAGATCCACGAAAGGGTTTTGAATCATGCAAATTTCGGCATAAAGTTCCGCAGCTTTGGTCGGTTCGGGCGCCAGATCGGGGCGGTAACTGGCCCCAAGCGGGCCGATTGCACCGGCAATGCGGCCTGATCCGTGGGCATCACGTGCCTCTACCGCCATACGACAAGCGATTTCTTGCAAATCGCGAAATCGGTCATCTACTCCATAAGGAATCAATCGGTCATGGTGCACCGCGTAGGTGTTTGTGGTGGCAATATCGGCACCTGCCGCGAAATAATCATCGTGGATGGCACGCACGATGTCGGGGGTTTCCAACATGACCTGCGTCGCCCAAAGCGGCGTGGGCGGCAATGCAGACCGCGCCAACAATTCCTGCCCCATTCCCCCATCAAGAAACGTTACCATCTATCTAGCCTTATATATTCATCATTGTCTTAGTATTGCCACAGCGATTGGTTTTAGCATTCCTAAGCGCCCGAATACACATCACCACACATTACCGCAACTTGACCTTTGCACGGTACGGCCCCTACATGCGCCAAAGCTGAACACAGGCAATAAGACGGAGGCAACGATGGGCGTCAAGATGGGGATTGTAGGGTTGCCCAACGTCGGCAAATCAACGCTATTTAACGCGCTGACTAAAACCGCCGCGGCCCAGGCCGCAAATTTCCCGATTTGCACGATCGAACCAAATGTGGGCGATGTCGCCGTTCCTGACCCACGCCTGGATACATTGGCGAACATGGCGCGCTCAAAACAAATGATCCCCACACGCATGACCTTTGTCGATATTGCAGGATTGGTCAAAGGTGCCTCAAAAGGCGAGGGATTGGGCAACCAATTCCTGGCCAATATCCGCGAGGTTGACGCCATCGCCCACGTTCTGCGATGTTTTGATGACGATGATATA
>CALFSY010000200.1 GCA_937916365.1 uncultured Jannaschia sp.
AAGGGACAGGAGGGCCACACCGTGGGCTACGCAGACATCTATGCACAGGCACAACAAAACCCGCAGGCATTTTGGACCCGTGCCGCGGGCGACATTGATTGGGTCACCCCCCCATCCAAAGCGTTGTTTGATGAAAACGCGCCCCTATACGAATGGTTTTCTGATGGGCAACTGAACGGATGCTGGAATGCTGTGGATCGGCATGTGCAGGCGGGCCATGGCGACCGCATCGCCATCATCCACGACAGCCCCGCCACCGGAACCACCCGCACGCTGACCTATGGCGAACTGCAAACGCGCGTGGCCACGTTGGCCGGGGCGTTGCGCGCCCGCGGCGTAGGCGTGGGCGACCGCGTCGTGATCTACATGCCCATGGTGCCCGAGGCGGTTGAGGCGATGTTGGCCTGTGCCCGCATCGGGGCGATCCATTCTGTGGTGTTCGGCGGGTTTGCCGCGCATGAACTGGCCGTGCGGATTGATGATTGCACCCCAAAATGCGTCATCGCGGCCTCGTGCGGGATCGAACCCGGGCGCATCGTGGCGTATAAACCCCTGCTGGACGGCGCGTTGGAGGTGGCCAAACACACCCCCGCGTTTTGCGTGATTTTACAGCGTGATCAACACCCCGCCACACTGCACGATGGGCGCGATGTGGATTGGCACGCGTTTCAATCGGGGGTCACACCCGCCGAATGCGTACCGGTCGCAGGCAATCACCCGGCCTATATCCTCTATACATCCGGCACGACGGGGCAGCCCAAGGGCGTGGTGCGGCCTACGGGGGGGCATCTGGTGGCGTTGAACTGGACCATGCGCCACATCTATGACATGCACCCGGGCGAGGTGTTTTGGGCGGCCTCTGACGTGGGGTGGATCGTGGGACATTCCTACATCTGCTATGGCCCCTTGACCTATGGCTGCACCACGATTGTTTATGAGGGCAAACCCGTGGGCACACCCGACGCAGGCGCGTTTTGGCGGGTGGTCGCAGACCATAAGGTCAAATGTTTGTTCACCGCGCCCACGGCGTTGCGGGCCATCAAACGGGATGATCCCGGCGGGGCATTGGTGGCCGATTATGATGTGTCATCGCTCGAAAGTCTATTTTTGGCCGGGGAACGCGCCGATCCCGATACCGTCGAATGGGCGCAAAACAAATTGGGCGTGCCGGTTATCGACCATTGGTGGCAAACCGAAACGGGATGGGCGATTGCGGCAAATCCGTTAGGGATTGAAAAACTGCCCCTCAAAATCGGATCGCCTGCTGTGGCCATGCCCGGGTATGAAATTGCGGTTTTGGATGAACACGGGCACCCCGTGGCCGAGGGGCAACTGGGTGCAATCGCCATAAAACTGCCGCTGCCGCCTGGGACGTTGCCCACGTTGTGGAATGCCGTGGAACGATACCGCAACAGTTATCTGCACCGCTTTCCCGGGTATTACACCACCGGTGATGCGGGGTATCGCGATGTGGATGGATACCTATATGTCATGGCGCGCACCGACGACGTGATTAATGTGGCGGGCCATCGCCTTTCCACCGGCGCGATGGAGGAGGTGCTGACCGCCCACGCGGATGTGGCCGAATGCGCCGTGATCGGGGTTAACGATGCACTAAAGGGCCAAGTGCCGATGGGGTTTTTATGCCTGAACAAGGGCACGACAACCACACCGGAACAGGTGGTCACCGAATGCGTGGCGTTGGTACGGGAAAAAATCGGGCCGGTGGCCGCGTTCAAATTGGCCCTGGTGGTGGACAGATTGCCGAAAACGCGGTCGGGCAAAATTTTACGCGGCACGATGGTAAAAATTGCCGATGGGCAGGATTATAAAATGCCGGCCACCATCGACGACCCCGCGATTTTAGACGAAATTACCGCCGCCGTCACGCACCTTGGCTATGGTAATGCAGCGGGCCAAGACGCCAAAGCACCATAACCTTTGTCTATCTCTCGCATAAAAAGGAATGCGCGCCCATGTCGTTGATTGATGCCGCCACCGAGGTTCGCCAAAACGCCTATGCCCCGTATTCGGCGTTCAAAGTCGGCGCCGCACTGCGCAGTGTTGAGGGGCGCGTTTATCGCGGCTGTAACGTAGAAAACGTGGCCTATCCCGAAGGCACCTGTGCCGAGGCCGGGGCGATTGCGGCCATGATTGCCGCGGGCGACACACAGATTGCCGAAATGGCCATCATCGCCGATAGTCCCACACCCATACCGCCCTGTGGCGGGTGCCGCCAAAAGATTGCCGAATTTGCGGCATTGGATATGCCAATAACCCTGGCGACACTTTCAGGTGCCGTAACACATACAACTGTGGGCGCGCTTTTGCCCGGGGCCTTTGACGCCGATCATATGGCAAAGACAAAATAAACCAACGGTACGCCCCTTTATGACGAAAAACGCCTCACCCCCGCCCCTGAACACTGCGGCCATGCCTGCACATTTGACCATCGTCGACCATCCGTTGGTGCAACACAAACTCACCCTGATGCGCGCGAAAGACACATCTACCAAGTCCTTTCGGCAACTCTTGCATGAAATCAGCCATCTTTTGGCCTATGATGTGACGCGCGATCTGGCCTTGACAACAATGCGCATTCAAACCCCGCTCCAAACCATGGATGGGCCCATCATCGCGGGCAAAAAGCTGGCACTAATCTCAATCTTGCGGGCCGGGAATGGGTTGTTGGATGGTATCTTGGATTTAATCCCCAACGCGCGTGTGGGGTTTGTGGGGTTATATCGTGATCCCAAAAGCCTGCAACCGGTGCAATACTATCTTAAACTGCCGTCTGATTTACAAAACCGATTCACCATTGTGGTGGATCCGATGTTGGCAACGGGCCATTCGGCGGCGGCGGCCATCGATCTTTTGAAAACCGCAGGGGCGAGCAGTATGCGGTTTGTCAGCCTATTGGCCGCCCCCGAAGGTGTGGCACATATGAAGGCCGCACACCCCGATGTGCCAATCATAACGGCGGCGTTGGACAGCCACTTGAACGAAAAGGGATACATCATTCCGGGCCTTGGGGATGCAGGCGATCGAATGTTTGGCACGAAATAGCTACCTGTCTTACACTTACACCACCGTAATCATACCTTACGCTAGGCCGCATTAGCGGGCTGTGGGGAAAAGCGTGCATAAAATCCATCCCCCTTTTCGGCCATGTCACGCAACAATGCCGGGCAGGTAAAGCGTGGGCCATAGGTTGCCGTCAGCACGTCACACCGTTCCACCGCGTACGCCGCGCCCAACATATCCAACCATGAAAACGGCCCGCCCGACCAAGGGGCAAAGCCCCAGCCCAGGATCGCGCCAACATCGCCTTCGCGAATGTCGGTCAGCACGCCGTCCTCTAACGCGCGCACGGCCTCTAACACTTGTGCGAACAATAGGCGGTGTTGCACGTCTACTAGCGTGGGTTGATTGATGTCCAAGGGAAAACGGTCTGCCAACCCTTCCCACAGGCCTTGGCGTTTGCCGGCGTCATCATAGGCATAAAACCCCGCCTTGGCCTTGCGCCCCAAACGCCCCGCATCCACCATGCCAAACAGAATATCGTCCACCGCATCATCATAGGCATCGCCCAGCGCCGCCTTGGTCGCCCGCGCGATTTTCGCGCCCAAATCCAGCGTGATTTCATCGGTCAGCTGGAGCGGGCCAAGCGGCATCCCCACCATTTTGGCCGCGTTTTCAATCAAGGCGGGTGCCACGCCCTCTTGCACCATGCGCATTCCTTCGTTCAAATAGGGCAAGATACAGCGGTTGGCATAGAAAAACCGCGCGTCGTTGACAACAATAGGCGTTTTGCGGATTTGGCGCACATAATCCAACGCCTTGGCCACCGCGCGATCGCCGGTTTCACGGCCTTTGATAATCTCGACCAGCGCCATCTTATCAACCGGTGAAAAGAAGTGGATGCCAATAAACTGGTCCGGGGCGGTTGTGGCACGGGCCAATTCCGTGATCGGCAGGGTTGAGGTATTGGTGGCAAAAATGCACTCGGCCGGTGCGGCGGCCAGGGCCTGTTTGGTGACCTCAGCCTTGACGCCCACATCCTCAAACACCGCCTCCACAATCAAATCACATCCTGCTAAGGCGGCATAATCGGTGGTGGCGGTGATGCGGGCCAGGGTTTGTGCCTTTTTGTCCGCCGTGACCTTGCCGCGCTTCATGCCCTTGTCTAACAACGCTTCAGAGTAGGATTTGCCTTTCTCGGCGGCCTCTTGTGCCTGATCGATCAACACCACCTCAATGCCGGCGTTGGCGGACACATAGGCAATACCCGCGCCCATCATGCCCGCGCCCAAAACGCCCACTTTGCGCACCGTTTGGTCCGGCGCAGGGGGGCGATTGGCGCCTTTTTCCAGCGCCTCTTTGTTGATGAACAGCGACCGAATCATGGCCGAAGATGACGGATTCATCAAGATCGAGGTAAACCACCGCGCCTCAATCTTTAACGCGGTGTCAAAGGGGACCAGCGCGCCCTCATACACCGCGCTGAGCAGGGCCTTGGCCGCCGGATACACGCCTTTGGTTTTGCCATGCACCATGGCCGAGGCCCCGACAAAGGTGGGAAATCCCGCAGGGTGATAGGGCGCACCCCCGGGCATTTTCCACCCCTTTTGATCCCAGGGTTTGACGATGTCAGCATCGGTGGCATTCAGCACCCAGTCTTTGGCCGCGGCGAGCAAATCGGCGGCGGGCACGACCTCGTCCACCAGTTGCGCCGCTTTCGCGGCCGTGGGGGCCAGCATCTTACCCTCTAACAACACAGGGGCCGCTTGCATGGCCCCCACCATGCGGGAATAGCGCGTGGTCCCGCCACCACCGGGGAAAATACCCAACAAAATCTCGGGCAACCCAATTTTCGCCTTGGGATTATCGGCCATAAACCGGCGATGACAGGCCAGCGCGATTTCCGTGCCGATGCCCGCACACAGGCCCGGAATGGCGCACGCCACCGGCTTGCCGCCCTTGTTGGTTTTGGCATCCATCCCCGCGCGTTCCAATTTGCGCAAAATGCGGTGGCCGTTCATGGTGAAATCAAACAGCGCCTGGGCGGGGTTTTTGCCAGCCTCAGCGCGGATGGTGGCCAAGGTGTTCAAATCCATACCCCCCGCAAAGGTATCCTTGCCCGAGGTGATGATGATGCCCCTAACCGCGTCATCGGAAAGGGCTTGGTCAATCAATGCCTCAACATGGGCAAACGCCGCACGGGTGAGCACGTTCATGGATTTGCCTGGCACATCCCAAGTGATGATGGCCACGCCATCGGCGTCAGTGTGGAGGGTGAAATCAGTCATGTCTATTGCCCTTTCCGCCTGCGGAAAACCGCTATACCCGCTCAATAATTGTGGCCGCCCCCATGCCGGAGGCGACACATAGTGTGGCCAGGCCCGTGCCCTGGCCGGTGCGTTCCATCTCGTCCAGCAAGGTGCCCAAAATGATCGCCCCCGTGGCCCCCAAGGGGTGGCCCATGGCGATGGCGCCGCCGTTGACGTTGACCTTGCCATGATCCACATCAAACGCCTGGATAAAGCGCAGAACGACCGAGGCAAAGGCCTCATTCACCTCAACCAAATCAATATCGCCGATGGTCATACCTGTCTCGTGCAGAATCTTTTCCGTCACCGGCACTGGGCCGGTCAGCATGATGGTGGGATCGGTGCCAATTTTCGCGGTGGCCTTGATCCGCGCGCGCGGCGTCAAGCCATACTGATCGCCGAACGCGCGGCTCCCAATCAACACCGCCGCGGCACCATCCACAATGCCCGAGCTGTTGCCGGCATGGTGCACGTGGTTGATCGCCTCAAGATGCGGGTATTTCATCAACGCCACGGCATCGAACCCCGGCATGGTTTCGCCCATATCCTTAAACGCGGGCTTTAGCGCGCCCAGCGCCTGCATATCGGTGCCCGGGCGCATGTATTCATCCTGATCCAGGATCGTTAAACCATTGCGATCAATCACCGGCAGGATTGACCGGGCAAACCGCCCCTCAGCCCAAGCTGTGGCCGCGCGCGCCTGCGAGGTAACGGCCAATTCATCGGTATCGTCACGCGAAAACCCGTATTCAGTGGCGATAATGTCGGCCGCAATCCCTTGGGGCACAAAATAGGTGTCCATAGCAATCGACGGGTCCACGGCAATCGCCGCCCCGTCTGATCCCATGGGCACGCGGCCCATCATTTCCACCCCGCCGGCGATATAGGCCGCGCCCGCGCCACCGCGCACCTGGTTTGCGGCCATGTTGACAGCCTCTAACCCACTGGCGCAAAACCGGTTGATGGAAACGCCCGGCACCGATTCATCGAGGGTGGAATCCAGCACCGCCGTGCGCGCCAGGCATCCGCCCTGTTCACCCACTTGGGTCACATTGCCCCAGATCACATCCTCCACCGCGCGGCCATCCAGGCCGTTGCGCGCCTGAATCGCGTTGAGTGTTAGCGCAGATAGGCGGGCGGCGGTGACCTCGTGCAAAGACCCATCTTTACGGCCTTTGCCGCGGGGGGTGCGCACGGTGTCATAAATATAAGCATCGGTCATGGGGATGATCCCTTTGGTTTTGATGTCTCTTGAATGCATTTAAGGATAAAATATGTCGTGTTGACCAGCAAAAAAAGAGAGGGCCACAAAACCATGCAAAAACCCTCTGCGTCCTTTAATGAGTAAGGTTACGTTTGCCGCCGTTTGGCAAGGTTACCCGCACGAGGGGGAACAATCGCATCCACCACCGGAGGGGCCACCCCCCCACACCAAACATCGGAACACGAATAGGGGCATCCATCGAACCAAGACCCAAAACACCCCTTTCGACGACGGCCCTGCGCCTGATGTGAGGGATGCACCGCGGTGGAAGGTGCGTTGTCATACCCATCGGGACCGTTTTGGGCATGGACCATCTGGTGTGCATAGTTTGGGCACAAAGCCCGCGCAGCGGCGCGACACGCGCGCAGGCGCGCACAAATCTCGGGCAGCGCGCCCCAAAACCCATGGGTGCGCAGGGCGTGTTTGGCGAACCCCGAACACCCCGGGCCACCATGCACAATTCCATATGCACAACGATACCTCATATAAGGCGAGACGAAGTGTTGATATATCCAAATCAACCCTAGGGCCATGGTTTTAAGCATGATCAAAGAGAGCTTTTTTAACCATATCAACCGCGCGGAAGTTTGATTTAAGATGTGCGGTCACAGCAGCCATGGCGGGGGGGTGATGATTGGCTTTATGTCCCCCTGGTATCTGTGCCCACGGTTGGGGCAGGCAACAGATCATAGGGGTGTTTCCACCCTGGGGTTTGGGCCAACCGCGTCAACCAACGATCAACGTGCGGGAAATCGGCCCGCGTGAATCCAAAAGGTTCGGGGTAATACAAATACCCGGCGCACGAAATATCGGCACACGTCAGATGACCCGCGGCCAACCAATCGCGCGTGCACAACACACTGTCCAAAACGCCCAGTGCGGCGATCATCCGCCCCTTAAGAAATGCAATCGCGCCAGGGTCGCGTTTATCCTCTGGCAGGAAATTCATCATCGCGCGCAAGGGCCCGGCCATGCCAGAAACCTTTTGATTGTCAAATATGGTCCAGCGCAGAACTTCGCGCTGCTCAGGCTTGGTGGCCCCGCCCAGTTTTCCGGTTTCCTCCATCACCCAATGCTGGATCAAGCCCGATTGGGTTAGGATGAGACCATCGGCATCCAACACCGGCACTTCGCCCATGGGGTTTAGCGCGCGGAATGCGGGGGTGCGTCCCTCACCGTTGAAAAAATCAACGAAACGGGGCTGCCACGGGATACCCGCGAGCTCGAGCGCCAGTGCGGCCTTATAGGCATTGCCACTTTCGGCGAAACAATACAGGGTGTTGGTCATTGTAAAACCTCCATCGTGCCAACGGCAATGTCGATCTGTGCCAAATCAGGGTAAGCATCCACCAACATTTGTCTGTTATTGGCGTCTTGAACCCGCACAAGCCACCATTGACCTTGGTCCTCAAAAGCTAGGGTATCAGAGCGGGCATGGATGCGTTGATTGGTTTCGATAACCTCCATCGTCATTTCAGATGGGATAAGGAAATAAGGACGCCCCGTTTGCGTCACGCCACCATTCGCCGCTGCAACATCCATCCCAAATTGTTCGACAGTCACTTGCGCCATCATTTGCGTCATCTGAATTTCGGTCACTTCGCGAAGATCATCGACAGAAACACCTAAGGTATCAGCAAGGTTTGACCAAACGCCTGGCGGCGTGAAATCCATAACACCGGCCATATCATTTTGGCGAAACGCCGTTTCAAATTCGTTGACCAACACGGCAACTGCGGCGCGATCAGCGTCCGATTGGGCGGTGCTGGGGGCCGCGAACGCCAATGATAGGGCCGCGGCGATATGCAAAAACCGGATCATATTTTGTATCTTCCTCTGTGGTGGATCTGGTGAGGGGCGATGTTTTCGTTAAAAATTCGCCGCCTCCAACGCCATAACAGGCGTCGCGCCCGATTGGATGCGCGCCAGGTGTGTTGCCGTCATGGGCATTTGGCGGGTCATATAAAACCGCCCCGTGGCCAACTTGGTTTCATAAAACACCGGATCATCGGTGCCATCGGCCAAGGCCCCCAGCGCCGCGTGCGCCATACGCGCCCACATCAGGCCCAGGCACACGTGGCCAAACAGGTGCATAAAATCATATGATCCGGCCAGCGCATTATGGGGATTTTTCATGCCCTCGGCCATGAAATACATCGCAGCGGCCTGCAAATCCTTTGAGCCTTGTTTCAATGGCCCAACAAATTCTGCCATGCCATCAACATCGGCATTATCTTTGCAAAACCCTTTGACCATCTCGAAAAATGCCATGGCGTGTTTGCCACCATCCTGGGCCAGTTTACGCCCCACCAGATCAAGCGCCTGAATACCATTGGCGCCTTCATAGATCATGGCGATACGGGCATCGCGGGTAAACTGCGACATCCCCCATTCTTCGATATAGCCATGTCCGCCATAGACCTGTTGCGCGGTGACGGTCATGTCGTATCCCTTATCGGTCAAAAACCCTTTGATGACCGGTGTTAATAAAGAGATCAGCCCATCGGCATCTTTGTCATCGGCGCGGTGGGTCTTGTCAATCAACATAGCCCCCCACAGGATAAAGGCGCGCGCGCCTTCGATAAAACTTTTCTGTTCCATCAAACTGCGGCGAATATCGGGGTGAACGATCAACGGGTCGGCGGGGCCATCGGGGTTTTTGGGCCCCGTCACATCGCGACCTTGTAGGCGGTCTTTGGCATAGATCAGCGCATTTTGATAAGCGGCCTCGGCCTGGGCTAGGCCTTGCATTCCCACGCCTAGGCGCGCCTCGTTCATCATGGTAAACATGGCGCGCATCCCTTTGTGTTCTTGTCCCAACAGGTATCCGGTGGCCCCGTCATAATTCATCACACAGGTTGAATTGCCATGAATACCCATTTTTTCTTCGATCTTGCCACACGACACGCCATTACGTGGACCCAGCGTGCCGTCATCGTTCACCAAAAACTTTGGGACAATGAACAACGAGATACCTTTTACGCCCTCTGGCCCACCGGGGATTTTTGCCAACACCAGGTGAATGATATTTTCGGCCAAGTCGTGTTCCCCAGCCGAGATAAAGATTTTCTGGCCTGTGATGCTGTATGTGCCGTTTGCTTGCGGTTCGGCTTTGGTGCGCATCAGGCCCAGATCGGTGCCGCAATGGGGTTCGGTTAGGTTCATGGTGCCGGTCCAATCGCACGACACCATGGGGGGCAGATAGGTGTTTTTCTGGTCATCCGATCCATGGGTCAAAATCGCGCTGGCCGCGCCATGGGTTAGGCCCTGATACATGGTAAAGGATTGGTTGGCGGCGGAAAACATTTCGCCCACCGCCGTGCCCATGACATAAGGCATGTTTTGGCCGCCATATTCTTCGGGCATGTCGATGCCGGGCCAACCGCCCGCTTTCATTTGGTCAAAGGCGTCTTTGAACCCATCAGGCGTATACACAACACCGTTTTCTAGGCGGCACCCCTGAACATCGCCCACCACGTTTAGGGGGGCCAAAACGCCCGCGCTGAACTTACCAGCCTCTTCCAACACGGCCGCCGTGAAATCACGTTCGATGTCGGCGTATCCTGGAATGTTTTGGTCCGTCACCTTTAACACATCGTGCAGGATAAACTGCGTATCCTTTGTGGGGGCGGTGTAGGTTGGCATTGGCGTTTCCTCCCGTCAAATACGTGTGGCCGTAAAGGCCCGCGTAGAATTGGTATATATGATATTGAGCATGATTGTATATCTACTGCAATGGATGTGATGGATTGAGCGATTACTCACAAGATAGATGTAATCCTGCCTTAGCGTTTGCACTTATTTGGTGATGCTTGCCTTTGGTCGCGCACAGGATTAAGCTCACAGTATGCAGATCGTGCGTGATCTTAAAATGCTGCCGCATTCTTTGCGCGGCGCCTCGGTGGCGATCGGCAATTTCGATGGCGTTCACCGTGGTCATCGCCATGTGATTGATCTGGCGCGGCGACCAGATGCGCCTTTGGGTGTGGTGACATTTGAGCCCCACCCACGGCAATACTTTAGCCCCGAGGCCCCGGCATTTCGTTTAATGAATGCCACGGCACGTGCCCACCGACTGCGTAAATTGGGCATTGATGTTTTGGTGGAGCTGCCGTTTACCGCCGCATTGGTGCGCCTATCGGCACAGGAATTTGTCAAACACGTATTGGTTGGCGGATTAAACGTGCAGAACGTTGTCGTAGGGGCGGATTTCCGATTTGGCAAAGGGCGCACAGGCACGGCGGACGACCTGCGCCATTTCGGGGCCAATATGGGATTTGATGTAACAATCGCCACGCTTTTGGCACACGATGACAACAACGCGGTATCATCCACCGCGATTCGCCACGCGCTGCGCACTGGTGCCCCCCGCACGGCGGCGGCCATGTTGGGCCATTGGCATAGGATCGAAGGCCCCGTGTTACACGGCGAAAAACGCGGGCGTCTTTTGTGGTATCCAACGGCAAACATGGCGCTTGACCATCTACATGTGCCGAAATTCGGGGTTTACGCCGTGACTGTTGATGTATTGGATGGGCCATATCGCGGCCCCTACCCTGGTGTGGCAAACATTGGTATTCGACCCATGTTTGAACGCACCACCCCGAATTTAGAAACCCACCTGTTTGATTTTGATGGTGATCTATATGGGCAAACCCTGTCGGTGGGTTTGGTTGAATTTTTACGTGGCGAAGAAAAATTTGACGGACCTGCGGCATTGATCGCCCAAATGGATCGTGACAGCATCGCCGCGCGAAACGCCTTAACCGCCCCATGACATCCCACATAAGAGATAAATTTTGGCAATACGTGCCCCTAAACCGCATGACAGACACGGAATGGGAGGCTCTGTGCGATGGATGCGGCAAATGTTGCCTCAATAAATTAGAGGACGAAAAAACGGGTGACATTGCCCTAACCCGGGTTGCGTGCCGCCTTTTTGACGATACAACATGCCGATGCGGACAATACGATATTCGCAAAACGTTGGTGCCGGAATGTATCCGCCTTACCCCCCAAACCATGGGCGATGTTGCGTATTTTATGCCCGAAACCTGTGCTTATCGGTTATTACATGAGGGCAAACCATTGTTTTGGTGGCATCCGCTGGTATCGGGCGATCCCAATTCCGTTCATACCGCAGGCGTATCCGCGCAAGGGATCACATTGCCCGAATGGGAAATCCCCGAAGAAGAATGGGAAGATCATATTTTAGAGGAACCAGGCACATGATGTTTATCTCGGACAACACGGGCCCTGCCCATCCTGCGATTATGGACGCCGTCGTGGCGGCCAATATGGGCCAGGCCACACCCTACGGCGTTGATAATATAACCGAACATGCCCGCATCGCCGTGCGCAATGTTTTCGACGCCCCCGACGCGATCGTGGAATTCGTATCCACCGGCAGCGTGGCAAATGCCCTGGCGTTGGCAACCTTTGCCGCACCGTGGAATGGCATTTTCTGCCACCGCATCGCCCATGTGGAAGAAGACGAATGCGGTGCGCCCGAATTTTATACCGGCGGGGCAAAGCTGATCCTGATTGACGGGGCAGAGGGTAAGATGGACGCCCGCGCGCTTAACACCACGATTGAGCGTGCCAAAGGCAAAGGCGTGCATGGGGTGCAACCCGGGCCAATCACGCTCACCAATATCACCGAAATTGGCACGGCCTATACATTAGACGACATCAAAGCGGTGACAGACGTTGCCAAAGCCCACGGATTACCGGTGCATATGGATGGGGCAAGGTTTGCCAACGCCTGTGTTGCCCTTAACTGTTCCCCGGCCGAGATGACGTGGAAGTTAGGCATTGATGTCGTAAGCTTTGGCGGCACAAAAAACGGGTGCCTGGGGGCAGAGGCTGTGGTCATTTTCGACCCTGCCAATGCCCGCGATCTGGAACTGCGGCGCAAACGGGGGGGCCATTTGTTATCGAAACACCGATACTTAGCCGCACAGATGGCGGCGTATTTGCAGGATGATCTGTGGCTTGATCTGGCGCGTGCGGCCAATGCGCGAATGGCAGATTTGGTTGCCGCCTTAGGATTTATTGATGGCGCACGGGTGTGTTACCCCGTGGCGGGCAACATGGCATTTGTCGATTTGCCCAAAATCGCCCACCAACGCGCCTTTGCCGCAGGGGCGCAGTATTATCTTTTCCCCCCCGATGCGATGGACCACGGGGGCGACGATGCACCGGTGCGGTGCCGGATCGTATGCGATTGGTCACAAACCCCGCAGGCCGTCGAAAACCTTGCATCCGCATGGCGGGGATAATCCGTAAACACGCGTCACACGCATAGACACCAACAATATAACGCGCAATCCACCTAGCCCCCAGCGGCAAAATGCCTATATTCATCCCATGGCCAAAGATCAGACACATAATAATTACAAAGTGATCGCTGAAAACCGCCGCGCGCGCTTTGACTATGCAATCGAAAGCGATTTAGAGGTCGGCATCATATTGCACGGGTCCGAGGTCAAAAGCCTGCGCACCGGTCAATCCAATATCGCAGAAAGCTATGCCGCCCTCGACAATGGGGAATTGTGGCTGACCAATGCTTATATCGCGCCTTATACCCAGGCAAAAACCTGGGGGCATGAGGAACGGCGGCGGCGTAAATTATTGGCGGGGCGCAAAGAACTGTCGAAACTGTGGAACGCGAC
The DNA here is from genome assembly GCA_937916365.1 of uncultured Jannaschia sp. GTDB lineage: Bacteria > Pseudomonadota > Alphaproteobacteria > Rhodobacterales > Rhodobacteraceae > JANSYL01. Next base: position 13,269 of record CALFSY010000200.1, read on the forward strand.
GCAACGGCAGGGCATGACCTTGGTGCCGCTTGTTATGTATTTCAACCATAAGGGATTGGTGAAGCTGAAACTGGGCGTTGCCAAAGGTAAAAAAATCGCTGACAAACGCGAAACATCGGCCAAACGCGATTGGAGCAGACAAAAACAACGCCTGTTAAAACAAGGGTAAGGCCCCTACCCCCACGCGATAAACCCGAAATTTTGGGCGGGTGCGCGCCTGCCTTTAGACAGAAATTTGAACCCCTTATCAAAACGCCCCGATAAATAGCGCGATAGCGCGCAGATAGTTGAGGTAATGGTTAAGGTAGATGCGCAAGCCGTCTGCGACATAGTGATAGATAATCCATCCCACCGTGCCAAAGGCCAAGAGCGTCAAAAACACAATCACCGTCAACATAAAACTACTGGCCAGTGCACATACCGGGCGCGATGGGGCGTTTTTTAGAAAAGACAACGTGGGCAGTCGCAAAAATGACGCCGTTCCTATCAGGCTAAGCCCCGTCAGGAACAGGTGTATTCCCGTCGGGATAAGCGTTGAAAAAAGCATGAAAAACACCCAAAGATGTTTGTTTGGCTCATGTTCAAGGCCCGCCAAAAGCGCCCCGATCGAAAAAAATTCGACGCCGGGGCCGGCAACATAATTAAGGGCCGCGATAACAACCACCAAAACCACGCCCAGCCCAAAGAAAAGACCCCCCGCACACAGCAGATCAACCAAACCAAAAAGAAACGGATTTGATCGTTGGAACCCAAATCGCATCAGGCCCAATGTGATGGTGTAAGATAGAAAATCAAACCCCGCATTAATCAGGGGGAAGATACCCAAAAAAACGAAAACCGATTTCCCCCAACCGCTCAATTCACCAATAGAGGCAAAAGCAGCCAAGCCAAACCACAAACCCGGAAGGCCCAAGAATAAAATCGCA
>CALFSY010000201.1 GCA_937916365.1 uncultured Jannaschia sp.
GGTAATGGCGGACTCTGTTTCCGTCTCATTTAATTGACGCGGTAAAAAATCTTCGATCACGATGATTTCCGCGCGTTCTGTTTCCGCAAGCTCTAAGCGCCCGCCTTCTTCATAGGCGCGGGCACTGTCGTGGCGTTGTTTTATCATTTTGCCAAGGATGGCTAAAATTGCGGTATCATCAATGCCATCGCTTTCTTGGGTGTCCTGTGTGCGTGCCGCGATGTCTTGGTCTTTTATGGCTGCGTTTATCAGCCGCAGTGTGCTGATCCGTGTGGTATCTTTTTCACGCATTGCCGTTTTTAGGCTGTTGGTGATTCGTGACCTCAACCCCATGATGTCATCCCCCGAATGTCATTTTGATATGGTTAAATAGGGGATATTGGCACGCACAACAACGCCTTGGGGGGCTTTAGTTTGGGTGATGGTGGGCTTGACCCATTTGTGCGCCGCTTTTAAGACAGTTTTGATTTTGCGACTGCTGCGATCCATCCACGACTGCTGCGATCCATCCAAATGTAATTTATCTGGTTTTTAAGGGGTATACCATGACCGTAAAACCCACCGCGTGCTTGGCCTTGGCCGATGGCACAGTGTTTTATGGGCATGGGTTTGGGGCGACCGGTATGTGCGTGGCCGAGGTATGTTTTAACACAGCTATGACCGGGTATCAGGAAATCATGACCGACCCGTCGTATGCAGGGCAGATTGTTACCTTTACCTTTCCCCACATTGGTAATACCGGCACAACCCCAGAGGATGACGAAACCCCCACACCCGTTGCCGAAGGCATGATTGTAAGGTGGGATCCAACATCACCGTCAAATTGGCGCGCGACGCAAGCGTTGAATGAATGGGTAACGAAAACAGGGCGGATTGGCATGGGGGGCGTTGATACACGCCGGTTGACGCGTGCCATTCGGCAACGGGGCGCACCACATGGGGCGCTTGTCCATGATCCCAATGGTGATTTTGATCTTGAAAAGCTAATTGCTGCTGCACGGGGGTTTTCCGGGCTTGAAGGGCGCGATTTAGCCAAAGATGTGACATGCGCGCAATCTTATCGGTGGAATGAAACCCGCTGGTCCTGGCCCGCAGGATACGACCAGCGCCTCGCCTCGGGGCAAAGCCCACGGGTGGTGGCGCTGGATTACGGGGCGAAACGGAACATTTTGCGATGTTTGACCTCTGTTGGGTGCGATGTGATGGTTATGCCGGCATCTGCCACGGCGGCGGACGTGTTGGCGCAAAATCCCGATGGTGTATTTTTGTCGAATGGCCCGGGCGACCCGGCCGCAACCGGCGAATATGCCGTGCCGATGATCCAGGGCATTTTGGCCGCCGATCTTCCCGTTTTTGGTATTTGCCTGGGGCATCAAATGTTGGCGTTGGCGTTGGGGGCCAATACCATCAAGATGAATCACGGCCACCACGGGGCGAACCACCCCGTAAAGGATTTACAAACCGGTAAGGTTGAAATTACGTCTATGAACCACGGATTTACGGTGGATAGCGAAACCTTACCAGATGGGGTTGAAGAAACGCATGTGTCCCTATTCGACGGATCGAATTGCGGGATTCGCATGACAGAAAAACCTGTATTTTCGGTGCAATACCACCCCGAGGCCAGCCCGGGGCCACAAGACAGTTTTTATCTGTTCCAACGGTTTGCTGCGGCAATCACCCAACGTTTGGCCACATCTTAACCACTTTAGATCGTTAACCTCTACAAGGCGCATCAGTATATTTTTAATTATTCATTAACCTTACTAAAATATTAACCGTATCTTAGCTCTGTTTGCGTGCCGCGCACCAAACTTTGGGAAGATATGATGGACGATACATCCAAATCATTAGCCCCTGCCATAGTGCAGGAACCACGCCTCATGGCCGATGGTGCCCCTGCCCACATAAAACTCCAACACGCTGACCCAACAGAGGCCCACTCTGACCAAGGGTTGGAAAACCTGCTTTTGGCACGACGTATCATTACAGAGGCAGACGTTGCCCTGGCAAGGCAGGCGCAGGGGGGGCTGAACCTATCATTAGGGGAGGTGCTGTTGGCGCGCGGAGCGTTAAGCGAACGCGCCCTACAATCAGTGCAGGCGGAACACTACGCTTTAGGACAGTCGGCAATCTTAAACGATACGCTGCCCGACCCCGATCTGGGCGCACTACTGCCCGCCGCCGATGCGATAGCATTGGGTGCCGTGCCTTGGCGGCGTATGGGCACGGCCATCATCATTGCCACCGCGCGGCCCGATCTTATGACCGCCTTACGCGCCCAAATGCCAGCACAGGCGCGTCTTATCTTTACACTGGCCCCGCGCGCGCAAATTCTAAAACTGCAACTGGCCCTATATGGTGCGGCCCTGGCACGGGTGGCAGAAACACGCGCACCTGCGGACCACAGTTGCCGCACATGGCATGGCAGTCGCATCGCGCGTTGGATGGTTTTAGGCGGTCTATTCATTATGGCATTGGCGGTGACCGCGCCCAAAATGGCAGTGGCATTTATTTTTGGGTGCGCGTTTTTCGTGTTTGCCTGCAACATGGCGCTAAAAATTGCCGCATTCATACAAACACGCCAAGCAGACCGCCGCGCGCAATACACCGCCACCCCCACAGATCGCAGAACCCAGGCCAAACCTTTTCTGCCGGTCGTCACGCTTTTGGTGCCCCTTTACAAGGAGCCAGAGGTAACCCCGATCCTTTTATCCAACCTCACAAAACTTACCTATCCGGCAGAGCGGTTGGACGTTATTTTGGCCATTGAGGCGGATGATACATCAACACGATCCGCGCTTGCGCGATGTAATTTACCCCCTTGGGTGCGTGTGGTGCAGGTGCCGCAAGGGTATCCGCGCACAAAACCGCGTGCATTAAATTTTGCATTGAATTTTGCCAAAGGTTCGATCGTTGGTATTTATGATGCCGAAGATCGGCCTGATCGTGACCAAATTGCTCGCATCACGCAACACTTCGCCAATGTGCCGCATGATGTGGCGTGTTTGCAGGGCCGCCTAGATTATTACAACAGTTCCCATAACGCCCTATCCCGATGCTTTACAGTTGAATATGCCACCTGGTTTCGAGTGATTTTGCCAGGGTTTCAAAGGCTTGGTCTATTTGTGCCATTGGGGGGCACAACGGTGTTCTTACGCCGTGATGCTTTGGAACACATTGGCGCGTGGGATGCACACAATGTCACCGAAGACGCCGAATTAGGTCTGCGGTTGGCCCGTCATGGATATCGCACGGAAATCGTTGAAACCACAACTTTTGAAGAGGCCGCCGCCGCCATACCTGCCTGGATCCGGCAACGCGCACGGTGGCAAAAAGGGCATTTGATGACGTGGTTGGCCGCGATGCAACGCCCGCGGCAGCTTTGGCACGATTTAGGCACGTGGCGGTTTATTGGGGTGCATGTGCAACTTTTGTGCGCCATGCTTGGGTTTGCGATGGCCCCACTTTTGTGGAGCATTTTGGTAAAACCGTTTGGAGTATGGCACCCATTGGACACATTTTTAACGCCTGTTCACTATGGCGTATTGGGCATGATTATGATGGTTGGTTTTGGCATTTCGCTTGCGCTGGGGATTTATGCCACACGTGCGGCGCATTTGCGAAACGTGCGATTTTGGGCCATAGTGATGGAGTTTTACCATATTTTAGGCACACTATCGGTATGGCGCGCCGTGGTGGAAATGTTGGTAAGTCCGTTTTTTTGGCACAAAACGCAGCATGGCCAATTTGGGGCGGCAAACACCCCGGTTGATCCGTCCATTATCAAGGTTCGTGGTTGGCCTCTTGCTTTAGGCGCACGATAAAGGCCCGCGAAAGATGTGTTTTAAGGGCCTCCGCCGCCCGATCTTCGGCCCGATTGGCAATCGCCTCCACAATCGCGGCGTGTTCGGTGAGCGCCTTTTCCCCGCGCCCGGTCACGGCCAATGATGTATGCGCCATCAATGCCATTGACCGATATACCAAATTCAGCTGCTGCACGAGATACCGGTTGTGGCTGGCCAGGTGAATTTGATGGTGAAACCGCCGGTTCGCACGGGCCAGGGCCTCTGGGTCATTCAAAAACGCATGATCCGTCGCCACCATATCGCGCAGAACTTGAATTTCCTCGTGCGCAGCATGGCGTGCGGCCAATCGCGCGGCCAACCCCTCTAATTCCTGACGCACGGCATAAAGTTCGGCCATCTGCGCATGATCCAGGGAAGAAACGATCAAACTTCGACCATCCCGCGTCAAAAGGTTTTGGGTTTCCAATCGTTGCAATGCTTCGCGGATTGGTGTGCGGCTAACGCCGAAACGTTCGGCCAATTCGGTTTCGACCAATCGTGATCCTGGCCGGTATATCCCCCGATCAATCGCATCTACGATTAAGTCATACGCATCTTTTTGCGGGGGTGGTTGCACATCCATAAACACCTCTTTCCACCATTTTCGCAAAAAGACAAAGCGTTCTATCCAAAACCCTTACATCGTGTATGGTGTGGTTTGAGGCAAAACGCCGCTTCGACCTTGTGGTAAGGCACACCTATTTATTGTAATATGCAACCTTTGCAAAACATAGATATTTTTGTCTCAGGCGGTGGGATTGCGGGCCTGATCGCTGCTGCTGCGTTCGGGCAGGCCGGGTTCTCGGTGATTCTGGTCGATCCCAATTTCCCGTCGGCGTCTGGGCCGGACACAAACGCCGATTGGCGCACCACGGCATTTTTGCAGCCCGCCCGCACCCTGCTAGATCGCGCCGGTGTCTGGGGTCGATTAGCCCCCTTTGCAACCCCGCTTGCCACGATGCGGATTATGGATGCAGGCAACGTGTTTGGCCACCAAAGCAGCCATGATTTTAACGCGCACGATATATCAGATCTGCCCTTTGGGTGGAATTTACCGAATTGGATCGTGCGGCAAGAGGTGGTGGCACACTTAAATGACCTGTCCAACGTGAATGTGCAATTTGGGGCGGAAACGGCCCATGTTACCATACGGGAAGATGGGGCGCACGTATCCCTACGCGATGGGGCGCGAATTCGGGCACGCCTGGTGATTGCTGCCGATGGCCGCCAATCCCCCTTGCGCACGGCGGCAGGAATTCGCGTGCGCACAGTGCGGTATGGGCAAAAGGCATTGGCCTTTGCCGTCACACACCCCATCCCCCACGCCAATGTTTCAACCGAAATTCACCGTGCGGGCGGGCCTTTTACATTGGTGCCCCTACCCGATCACGAAGGCCGCCCTGCCTCGGCCGTTGTATGGATGGAACGGGCGGCAGAGGCGCTGCGCCTATCGGCTTTGTCTGAGGATGCATTTAACGCTGAGATAACCGAACGATCTGTGTCGGTTTTGGGGCCTCTTTCTTTGATGACCCGCCGTGCATTGTGGCCCATTATCGGCCAAATTGCCGATCGCATGGAAACACAGCGCATGGCATTTATGGCCGAGGCAGCCCACGTTTTGCCCCCCATCGGCGCACAAGGTTTGAACACAAGCTTAGCCGATGTGGCAGTGTTATTAAATTTGGTGGAAAAAAATAGCACCGATCCCGGCGCGCGTGGGGTTTTGCACCAATATCATCGTGTCCGGTATCCCGATGTTATGGCACGATGGGCGGCGGTTGGGGCGCTAAATCATGCCTCAATGGCAGGTGGCGCCGTGCCGCAAATGTTGCGCCAAGGGGCTTTAGCCATGCTGCATGATATTGCACCGCTACGGCGGGCGTTGATGCGCGCGGGGTTAGGCGCGCGATAAATACATATAAAAAGTCTTGGTCAGAGTGCTTGACACGGGCCTGTGGCCTTGGTTCGGTGCACCGCGCTTATGCTCGGCGACAACTATCATGCCAAAGGAAAAGACAATCATGCGTGTGTATTATGACCGCGACTGCGACGTAAACCTGATCAAAGACAAAAAAATTGCCATTTTGGGCTATGGATCGCAGGGCCATGCCCATGCGTTGAACCTGCGCGATTCCGGCGCGCAACACGTGGCGGTGGCATTGCGCGAAGGGTCGCGTTCGGCCGCAAAGGCCCAGGCCGAAGGGTTGAGCGTTATGAATATCCCCGCTGCGGCGGCTTGGTGTGATTTGATTATGTTCACGATGCCCGATGAACTACAGGCCGAAACCTATAAAGCACACGTGCACAACCACCTGCGCGAAGGGGCCGCGGTGGCCTTTGCCCATGGGTTAAACGTGCATTTTGGGTTGATCGAACCCAAACCTGGTGTCGATGTCATCATGATGGCCCCCAAAGGCCCCGGGCATACCGTGCGCGGCGAATACGTAAAAGGCGGGGGTGTGCCGTGTTTGGTGGCCGTGCACAACGATGCCTCGGGGCGCGCGCTTGAAATTGGGTTAAGCTATTGTTCGGCCATTGGTGGCGGCCGTTCGGGCATTATCGAGACAAATTTCCAGGAAGAATGCGAAACTGATCTTTTTGGTGAACAGGCCGTGTTGTGCGGCGGGTTGGTTGAACTGATCCGTACCGGGTTTGAAACATTGGTTGAGGCCGGATACGCCCCCGAAATGGCCTATTTCGAATGCTTGCACGAGGTGAAATTGATTGTCGATCTGATTTATGAGGGCGGGATCGCCAACATGAATTATTCAATCTCAAACACCGCCGAATACGGCGAATACGTCAGCGGACCGCGCGTTTTACCCTATGATGAAACCAAAGCGCGGATGAAAGCGATCTTAACCGATATTCAAAACGGCAAATTTGTGCGGGATTTCATGGCCGAAAACGCCGTGGGACAGCCCTTTTTCAAAGGCACGCGCCGCCTGAACGACGCCCATCAAATCGAAGAGGTCGGCCAAAAATTGCGCGATATGATGCCCTGGATTTCGGCAGGCAAAATGGTGGACAAGGCGAAAAATTGAGCCCCCGCATTCGGGATCATTGGGTTAGGGCCAGCGCGCGCGCCATTTGGTTTTGACGTTCCACAACCAGGGGCAAATCTATCGTGCACAGATGCCCATCTGCCACGATAATCCGGCCATCAACAATTAGGTGTTTCACACGCCGCGGCCCCGCCAAAACCAATGCGGCGGGGTCCCATGACCCCGCGCTGTCCACGCCCGTGACATCCCAAACGGCAATATCGGCCCGATACCCAGGCGTTAATTGCCCGCATTCCGCCCCGCGGCCCAACACCGCCGCCCCGCCATGTGTGGCCAAGCGTAGCGCGTCGCGGGGCGTCATCGCGTCGGCACCCAAATCCAAACGTTGCAATAACATGGCCATGCGGGTTTCTTCCATCATGTTGCCTGCGTCGTTGGAGGCCGACCCATCAACGCCCAAACCCACCTTTACCCCGGCACGCATCATGGCGGCCACCGGCGCGATACCCGACCCCAACCGTGCGTTCGAACACGGACAATGGGCAACGCCGGTGTTTGTGCGGGCAAATAATGCGATTTCATCCGCATTCAGCTTTACCCCATGGGCATGCCACACGTCCGGCCCTGTCCACCCCAATGTTTCGGCATAATCACCAGGGTGTTGGCCAAACATATGCAGGCCATAGGCAATGTCTTCGTCGTTTTCGGCCAGATGCGTATGTAACATTACGCCTTTGTCGCGGGCCAATGCCGCCGTATCACGCATTAATTCCTGACTAACAGAAAATGGCGAACATGGGGCCAACCCAACGCGCAACATGGACGCGGGCGATGGATCGTGAAACGTGTCAATCACACGGATCGAATCATTGATTATCGCGTGTTCATCCTCAACCAAATTATCCGGCGGCAGACCGCCTGCACTTTGCCCAATCGACATGGATCCCCGCGTGGGATGAAACCGTAGCCCAATTTCGTGTGCCGCTTCGATCGTGTCGTCTAGGCGGCTACCATTTGGATAAAGATAGAGGTGATCGCTTGACATTGTGCAGCCAGACAATGCCAATTCGGCCAAACCGGTTAGTGCGGATATGCGCATATGATCGGGCGTAAATCGCCCCCATATGGGGTAAAGTTCCTTTAGCCACCCAAAAAGGGCTGCGTTTTGCGCCCCGGGCACGGCACGGGTCAGGGTTTGGTAAAGGTGATGGTGCGTATTGACCAAGCCAGGCGTCACCACGCACCCCACACAGTTCAACGTTTTGTTTATTGCAGGCAGGCCTTGCCCAATGCCCACAATCACACCATCACGCAGGTGCAGATCGGCATCGGTCCAATCTGTATTGTGATCGTCCATGGTGATGATGGTGTGTGCATTGCGCAACAATAGATCAGCCATGGGCCACATGCCTTAGATGCGCAAGCGCGGCGCGATGTAGCGCGGGCGTTGCTGCTGCCACAACCCGCCCGCCATGGTGGGCCGGTCCGCCCATCCAATTTGTGATAATACCGCCCGCAGCCTTAATCACCGCGATTGGCGCGGCAATATCATAAGACTGCAACCCGGCCTCGATCACCACATCAATATGTCCCGCGGCCAACAGCGCGTAGGCATAGCAATCCATACCATAGCGTGTGAGGCGCACACGGTCGCGCACAGCCTCAAACCCCGCGCGTTCTGCGGGGGTGCCCATCTCTGGAAATGTGGTGAACAGGGTCGCATTGGACAGTTGTGTTGTGGCGCTGACCCCTAAATCACCCTTTGTGCCGCGCGGCCCTGCCCATGTGGCACGCCCGAACCCACCCTCGAATCGTTCGCCGATATAGGGTTGGTCGATTATGCCATAAAGGGGCCCTGTGTCATCGCACACCGCGATCAAAACGCCCCATGTGGGGGTGCCCGCAATAAACCCGCGTGTGCCGTCAATGGGATCTAACACCCACGTCAGACCGGATGTGCCGGGATGTGGGCCTTCTTCCTCCCCCTCTATGCCGTCGTTGGGGCGGTGTTTGGCCAACAGGGCGCGCATGGCGGCCTCGGCCGCGCGGTCTGCGGCGGTGACGGGATCAAAATCTGCGGCATTTTTGTTTTCCAAGATCAAATCGCGGCGACGAAACAACTGCAAAATCACCGCCCGCGCCGCATCGGCCAGGGCATGGGCGGTTGATATAATGTCTGTTTGATCCGCGTCAGAAAGGTGGACAGCGCCCATAGGCGCATCAAACGATGTTGAAGAATGCGATTTCATACCGCGTTTCCTAACTTCCGCGATATGTTGTATATCCGTAAGGCGATAACAGCAGCGGCACATGATAATGCGCGTGGTCTGCCATACCGAATCGGATCGGCACCTGATCCAGGAAAAGCGGCGATGCCCCCACTTGGCCCGTCGCACGTAGATAGTCACCTGCGAAAAACACCAATTCATACATCCCTGGTTCAAACGATGCGGGCGGTAGGATCGCAGTGTCGGTGCGCCCATCGGCGTTGGTGACAACCTCGGCCAGCTTATCGGGGGTTTCGGGGTCTTCCCCCACGCGGTAAAGCGCGATGCGCATCCCCGCCGCGGGACATCCCCGCGCCGTATCCAGCACATGGGTGGTTAAATATCCGGTCATTGCGCCCTCCCTACCATGAGGGCAGCTTCGACCACCCGCAAAAGACTTGCAAGCCCCCCTGAACCGCGCCAAGCCTAATGCCCAATTCCAAGGATGGAGGCAACCGATGCACAAATATCCCCGCGATATGACGGGCTATGGCCCCAACCCGCCGCATCCACAGTGGCCGAACAAGGCCAAGATCGCGGTGCAAATTGTATTGAATTATGAAGAAGGCGGTGAAAACAATATCTTGCATGGGGATGACGCATCGGAAGCGTTTCTAAGCGAAATTGTAGGCGCGACACCTTGGCCCGGGCAGCGGCATTGGAACATGGAATCAATCTATGAATATGGCGCACGGGCGGGGTTTTGGCGGTTGCATCGTATTCTAAAGGATGTGCCGATCACTGTTTTTGGCGTGGCAACCGCCCTGGCGCGCGCGCCCGAACAGGTGGCCGCGATGAAAGATGCGAGGTGGGACATCGCGTGTCACGGTCTGAAATGGGTTGAATACAAGGGTATGGATGCAGCCGCAGAACGTGCCCACATAAAAGATGCCATTCGCCTGCATACACAGGTGGTGGGGGATCGCCCGCGCGGTTGGTATACCGGGCGCTGTTCGATGAACACAGTGCGTTTGGCGGCGGAAGAGGGGGATTTTGCCTATCTTTCCGACAGTTATGCCGACGATCTGCCGTATTGGATACGCATTGGCGATCACGATCAACTGATCGTGCCCTATACATTGGATGCTAACGACATGCGGTTCGCCACACCGCAAGGGTTTAATTCCGGCGATCAATTTGAGACATATTTGAAAGACAGTTTTGATATTTTGTATGCCGAAGGACAGGCCGGAGCGCCCAAAATGATGTCAATCGGCCTACATTGCCGATTGGCGGGGCGCCCGGGCCGTGCCGCCGGATTACGCCGCGCACTGGCGCACATGATGGCGCACGATCATGTATGGTTTGCCACCCGTTTGGCCATTGCAAACCATTGGGCCGTCACCCACCCACCTGTTCCACGTCTACGGCCATCAGGGATGGATCAGGAAACCTTTGTTGCGGAATTTGGCGGCATTTTTGAACATTCGCCATGGGTGGCCAGGGCGGCCTACGATCTGGGGCTTGGCCCCACGCACGACACCGCCCGTGGTGTGCACGCAGCCTTATGTCAGGCTTTTCGCGCGGCGACGGCGGACCAACGCCTGAACGTTTTGCGTACACACCCCGATTTGGCAGGAAAATTGGCCAGTGCCCATCGTTTAACCCCCGACAGCACAACCGAACAGGCCAGTGCCGGGCTAAACATGTTGACCGATGAAGATTACGCCGCCTTCACCGCATTAAATGCAGCCTATACCGAAAAGCATGGCTTTCCCTTTATCATCGCTGTGCGGGATCATACAAAGGACAGCATTCTAAAGGCTTTCAGACAACGTTTGCAGAATGACCAGATAACCGAAATGGCCACAGCCTGCGCCCAGGTTGAACGCATCGCCGAATTACGCCTGATGGATAAATTCAAATGAAAACAATCGCCATTCGCCCCCTAACGGCATCCGAATTTGCCCCATTTGGTGAGGTGTTAGAGGCCAAAGGCCCCCCCGATACATTCATCAACCAAGGAATGTGCGGGCGGTTCCACGATCGCGCAACGATAGATATGGGCGGCGGGCGTGCAGGCATCAGTCTGTTTCAGGCCAAGGTGCAGGATTTGCCTTACACGCTGACCATGATGGAACGGCATCCCCTGGGCAATCAGGCATTTTTGCCGATGTCGTTTGATCCTTTTCTGGTGATTGTTGCATCGGATCAGGATGGGGTGCCTGATCGCCCCCGCGCCTTCAAAACGGCCCCGGGACAGGGTATAAATTTTTTGCGCGGCACATGGCATGGGGTCTTAACCCCGCTGCACCTGCCCGGCCTATTTGCCGTGGTTGATCGTATTGGCCCGGGCGACAATTTGCAGGAACATTGGTTTGACGCGCCATGGGTTATTCAATCCTAATGTGCAAGGATTGGCAGATATTTGGCACAGAATGACCATCTGCCCATGATTTATTTTTCCTATCGGCCATAATCGGCACACGCGGTGACGGGCCCGGACACGCCGCACCAATCGCCCCTTCCCAAAACCCTATCGGGGTTGGTTGGGGGGGGCATGTTTACCCCAGTTAATCGCCGAAATCCGAACCGTGCATAATATGGCGCATCCCCAACCAACAACACACGCGCCCAATTTGCCGCAACCGCGGCATTCACGCCATCACGAATGAGGCGTGCGCCCAAACCTTCGCCTTGGCGGGTGGGATGCACGGCGATGGGACCCAATAATAACGCCTGCGCCAATCCTACACGCACAGGCCAAAACCGAATGGCGCCCACCAACGCACCTGTATCATCATGCGCCACGCGGCACAGATCAATCACCGGCGGTGTATTTTCCCGTAAGCGGTAACTTGACAGTGCCCATCGCCCCGGGGTGAAACACAAATCATAGAGTGTTTCGACCTCACCCCAATCTTGTGGGTTTTCGCGTTGGATGTCATACATCGGTTTGTTCCCCGATTACCCCTGGTCAATGGCCTATCACGGCGCTAGCTGTGAACCAACGTATGTTACAAAGGGATTATCCCATGTTCTATCGCCCCGAAGATGGCCACGGGTTGCCGCATAACCCATTTAACGCCATCGTGACGCCCCGGCCCATTGGTTGGATTTCCACCCGCAATGCGGCGGGGGCGGATAATTTGGCCCCCTATTCATTTTTCAATGCAGTTGCCTATGTGCCACCGCAGGTTATGTTTGCGTCAAACGGGGTGAAACCCGACCAGGATAGCACCAAAGACAGTGCCGCCAACATCCGTGCCAATGGTGTTTTTTGCGTAAACATCGTGGAATATGCAATGAAAGAGGCGATGAATCATACATCGGGGTCGTGGGACAGTACTGTTGATGAATTCGCACTGGCCGATATTGAAAAAACAGAATGTGAAACCATCGCATGTGCACGTGTGGCACAAGCACCGGCAAATTTAGAATGCCGTTTAACCCACATTGTATCTTTACCGGGGGAAACCAATTTTGCCATTTTTGGGGAAGTCATCGGGGTGCATATGCGTGACGATTGTTTGGTCGATGGTATTTTCGATGTGCTGCGCTTTAACCCGCTAACCCGAATGGGATACCGCGATTATTCTGTGATCCGCGAAAAATTTAGCTTAAAACGCCCGGGCGAATAAAATGCGCAAACCATAGCCCGTGTTTATCGGGCGAAATGTTTTGTTCCGCACAATATAAAAACACGAAAACGCGACATTGTTCGCAGGGGTCGCATTGGATGGATCATTTTCTTTACCGCCACGGCATTTTGCACGCCGAGGATGTTGCCATCCCCAGCATTGTTAAGGCCGTGGGAACGCCCGTTTACGTTTATTCCACGGCGACGCTAACCCGCCATTACCACCTGTTCAAAGACGCGCTTGCCGGGATCGACAATCTGGTTTGTTTTGCGGTGAAAGCCAATTCTAATCAGGCGGTTTTGACCCATCTGGCAAAGCTCGGCGCAGGTATGGATGTGGTATCGGGGGGCGAATATGCCCGCGCTAGGGCCGCCGGTGTGCCGGGACAACGGATCGTGTTTTCCGGCGTCGGGAAAACGGCGGCTGAAATGCGCATGGCGCTGGAAGGTGGGGTGCGGCAATTCAACGTCGAATCAGAACCTGAATTGCGGCTTTTATCTACCCTAGCCACAGGTATGGGGCGCACGGCGCCGATTGCGGTGCGCGTCAATCCCGATGTTGATGCGGGCACACACGAAAAAATCACAACTGGCAAAGCGGACAATAAATTTGGCATTCCCATCGCGCGCGCGATGGGCGTTTATGAATGCGCCGCGGCCCTGCCCGGGATCGACGTGGTGGGCATTGACGTGCATATCGGCAGCCAACTAACCGATTTGCACCCTTTTGAGCAGGCCTATGAAAAGGTCAAAGACCTAACACAAACCTTGCGCGCCTTGGGGCATACCATCCACCGCGTGGATCTGGGGGGGGGATTGGGTATCCCCTATCAGCGGGCGAATACGGCCCCGCCGCTGCCCACAGAGTTTGGCGCCCTTATCAAACGCATTTTCACGGGCCTTGAGGTTGAGGTGGAAATCGAACCCGGCCGCCTTATCGCCGGAAATGCCGGCATTTTGGTTAGTCGCGTGTTGTATGTAAAAACCGGACAGGCGCGTGAATTTCTAATCCTCGATGCGGCAATGAACGATTTGATTCGCCCCGCAATGTATGGGGCATGGCACGACATCGTGCCCATTGTCGAACCCGAAGCGGGCGCCGAACGCCACCTATACGATGTTGTGGGGCCCGTGTGCGAAACGGGGGATACGTTTGCCCGGCAACGCGCCTTACCCCAAATTCAGGCGGGTCAATATGTCGCATTTCGATCCGCCGGTGCGTATGGGGCGGTGATGGCCAGCGAATATAATACCCGCCCGATGATTCCAGAGGTTTTGGTAGGTGCCGATCAATTCGCGGTTATCCGGGCACGTCCAACATTTGACGATATTATAAACCGCGATAATGTGCCCTTATGGATTTAACATCGGGATCTCCCCCGTCCTAAGGCACAGATGACAAACCTTCCCCCACCTTTGGCCCACCGCGCCCTGAAAAACCTTGCCTGGCGCTTGCGGACAACACAGGCATTTATGGGCGCCGAACGTGCCGTGCGGGTGTTTTGGCCGCTTTGGTCAATTTTATGTGTGGGGCTTGCCGCCCTGGCCTTTGGATTTGGCACCATAGT
>CALFSY010000202.1 GCA_937916365.1 uncultured Jannaschia sp.
GTCCGCGCCTGCGTCGATCAAAGCCTGCGCTGCATCGGCCTCGGTCGCGGGATCAAACCATGTGTAAACCCAAACGACACGCATTTGCACATCAGGATTCACCGCGCGGGCATGTAAAAAAGCCGCGTTAATACCGCGAATCACCTCTGGAATTGGATAAGATGCAATATATCCTATGACATTGCTTTCTGTCATATGCCCGGCGATGTGCCCGATAACCGCGCGGCCTTCGTAAAAGCGTGCCGAATAGGTGGATACGTTGGGCGTATCGCGGCGATATCCCGTGGCGTGTTCAAACAAAACATCGGGAAATTGGGCTGCGACGGCATTGGTGGCATCCATATACCCGAATGACGTGGTGAAAATCATATCCGCACCATTTAGGATCATTTGTGTCATTACCCGTTCGGCATCGGCACCTTCGGGAACGCTTTCAACATAGGTTGTTTCCACCGCATCACCAAAGTGGTCTTCGACCGCCAGGCGCCCCTGGTCATGTTCATAAGACCATCCCAAATCGCCGATCGGGCCAACATAGACAAACCCCACTTGAAACGGATCATCCTGCGCGATGGCAGGTGCCACCATACAGACGGTCATCGCCGCAGCGATTAAGTGTTTTGTTAGCGATGTCATAAAATCCTCCATGTTATGGGATGGGTTAGGATGCCATAAGTCTTGGGCCCATGGCTTTTAATCTTTACCGCCATGTTAAAGCCATATGATTGCCATAACAATGCCCATACCGACCAAAAGCACAAGGTTAATCAATCCCCAAACATGTAATCCGCGCCAGATTGAACATTATTTGTGCGACTATCTGCTAACATAAAACAATTTTCCAAGCATGGCTGGTGCATTCAAAGCCGCGCGCGCGCGATTCGATGACATAACCACCAACACAAAAATGGTCACTAAATATGGTGACGCATCCAGCAGCGCGACAGAAACGCCGATTTCGGTTGCTTGCAATCGCAGTTGTAGCGCGGCAATCCCTCCAAACAAATACGCCCCCAAAAGTGCGCGCCAAGGTTTCCAGGCCGCAAACACAACAAGCGCTAATGCAATCCACCCCGCGCCTGCGGTCATGCCTTCGGTCCATGACGGCACGCGCACCAGGCTTAGATACGCCCCACCCAATCCGGCACACGCCCCGCCAAAGGCGATAGCCAACATGCGAATGCGCACAACATTATACCCCAGCGCGTGGGCCGCATCATGGTTTTCGCCCACGGCCCGCAGGACCAAACCTGCACGTGTGAACGCTAGCCAATACCAAACCAGCGCGATCATAAGGATGGAAAGATATACAATAGCATCATGGCCAAATAAAATTGGGCCAACCACTGGCAAATCGCTGAGCATGGATGGAAACACATTAGATGTAAGCGGCGGGTTTATTCCGGTATATCCTTCACCCAAAAGCGCGGCCAAACCCAGCCCAAATAAGGTCAACGCTAGACCGGTGGCGACCTGATTCGTTAAAAAAATTTGCGTCAAAATTGCAAATAATAGCGATAAAATCGCACCGCCCGCAGCACCAGCCAAAAATCCAAAGACCGGTTGGGTGGTTTCGACGGCAACAATAAAACCCGCGATAGCCCCCAAAATCATCATACCTTCGACGCCCAAATTAAGAACGCCTGCCTTTTCCACAACCAATTCCCCAATCGCGGCCAATAAAAACGGGGTAGACGCGCCAATAAGCGCAACGATAAGCGATACAGGGTCAATAAAAAACATGGGAACTACGCCGCCCCTATCCGCCGCCGAACACGAACGACGCGGTAGTGTGTCAAAATATCAAGTGCGAGCAGGAAAAATAACAACATCCCCTGAAACGCCTGTATGGCCGAGGCCGGGATGCCCAACATAAGCTGCGCCAATTCACCCCCGATGTAGGTAAGCGCCATTAACAATCCCGCCATCAAAATCCCAATCGGATGCAAACGCCCCAAAAACGCAACGATAATTGCGGTAAATCCGTATCCAGTGTTGAAATCTATGGTGATTTGCCCGGCGGGGCCGGAGGCTTCAAAAAGCCCGGCCATCCCCGCCAAGGCCCCCGAAACCCCCAAACAAACAATCACCAGGCGCGCCGCACTTACCTCAACAAAGGCTGCGACACGGGGCGTTTGCCCCGCCAATTTGATTTGATGGCCCAGAATATGGCGATTGAATATCACATAGGCGCCGGCAACCGCCAAAAATGCCGCCACAACCCCCAAATGCACTCCCGTTCCTAAAATCAATTCAGGGTTATCGGTGCCGGGGTGTTGCGCCAAATTACGACTACCTGGAAACCCTGCCCCATCGGGATTACGCAACCAATTTGTTGCAGCCGAGGCTAAAATAACCTCTGCCACATACACCAATAACAGAGATACAAGAATTTCATTTGCGTGAAATCGTATGCGCAAAACGGCGGGGATCATGGCCCAGGCCCATCCACCCAAAGCACCCGCCACAACCATACCAGGAAAAATCAACACATGGGTTGATGGATAAAAAGCTAATCCAAACGCCGCCCCGCAAAGTGCGCCAATGATATATTGCCCCTCGGCCCCGATGTTCCAAATCCCGGCCCGAAAACCAAATGATAAACCGATTGCAATTAGGATTAGCGGCCCTGCCTTTATCAAAAGTTGCGGGCGTGAAAATTCACCAAAACGCGGATCAAACAACGGATCCCAAAAAATGATGCGCATTGTTTCTAACGGGTCTTGACCCAGTGCGGCGAACATCACACCCCCCGCCACCATCGTTAGCACAACGGCAAACACAGGCGTTCCCATCATCCAGACCCGCGATGGCGTGGGACGACGAACAAACGCGATCACGGCTCAACCTCTGCCGCCACACGATCACACACATCATGGCCCCCCCCCAACATTAAACCGATTTCCTCCATCCTTAAATCTTGGGTGAAACGTGGGGTGCTTATCCGCCCATCATTTAATGCGCAAAATCTGTGTGATATTTCCAGCAATTCGTCCAAATCCTGACTAATGACAACGATCGCGGCGCCCTTTTGTGCTAGATCTAATAATGCTTGCCGAATAGCCATTGCGGCGGCGGCATCAACACCCCAGGTGGGTTGATTGGCCACAAATACCTGCGGGTTTTGTAAAATTTCCCGCCCGATGACGAACTTTTGTAAGTTGCCCCCTGATAGCGCGCGCGCAATAGTTTCTGGTCCGCGAACGCGAACATCGAAATTGTCAATAACTGTGGCGGCATAAATTCGTGCGGCATGCCAATCGACAAATCCCTTATGCGCCAATCCCATGCGATGTCGCGCGGTCATCAAGGCGTTTTCTGTTAAACTAATGTCCGGCGCGGCAGCATGACCTAAACGTTCCTCTGGTGCGCATAACAGGCCAGACACCCGCCGCGCATTTGGGCCTAACCCACCGATAGGCCGCCCCGTCAGCATTACAGTATCAGGTGGGGTTAAAGTTTCCCCCGATAATGCAGCCAATAATTCATCCTGCCCATTTCCAGCAACACCCCCGATACCCAACACCTCACCTGCGTGCACAGTAAAATCAATGTTGCGCAATGGCGTGCCAAAAGGATCAGAGGATGGAATTGAAAGATTCGTGACCTTTAGCACCGCGGCACCAGGCGCCGCCGCCATACGGGCCGGTTTTACGGGGGCTTGACCAACCATCAATTCCGCCATGTCTGCAACCGATACTTCGCCCGGAATACAGGTGGACACCTTTTTTCCAAATCGTAGAATCGTCGCCGTGTCGCACAAGGCGTTTATTTCGTTAAGTTTATGGGATATATATAAAATCGCCGTGCCCCCCGCGCGAAGTGTGCGCAAGGTTTGAAATAAAATATCAACCTCTTGCGGGGTTAGAACCGAGGTCGGTTCATCCATGATCAATAGATTAGGATTTTGCAGTAAGCAGCGGATGATTTCCACCCTCTGCCTTTCACCAGCACTTAATCCCCCTACTGTGCGATTGGGGTCAAGCGGTAGGCCATAATGATTTGACACTTCGCGAATTTGTTGCACCAAGTTTTTAGGGCGCGGCGCGGCCTCCATCCCCAAAGCAATGTTTTCCGCAACCGAAAGCGCCTCAAACAACGAAAAATGCTGAAACACCATGGCAACACCTGCCGCGCGTGCCGCCCGTGGCTCGGCCGGAGCATATGGCACACCATTTAGCAGCATATGCCCCCGGTCTGGTTTCACCAATCCATAAATTGTTTTGACAAGCGTCGATTTCCCCGCGCCGTTTTCCCCCAACAGTGCATGGATTTCACCGGGCATGATCGAAAATGACACATCATCGTTTGCAACCACCCCGGGGTAGGTCTTGGTTAAACCATGGGTTTGCAACACCGGCGTGGTCATCCGGCCATGGCCTGTGGTATATTTGGCGCGGCATTCACTCTGTGGTTGTGCAATAATTGTGATGCAACGCCAACGGCAATGGCGTGTGGATGTTTTCCAAGGCTTGGATCACCGATTGGGCACGTAATTCGCGAAATGTGCACATCGGAATGGCCCAGTTGGCGCAATCGGTTTTGAAACCGTGCCCATTTGGTGGACGATCCGATTAAACCGCAACTGGCAAACCCATGGTTTAGGGCCGCATGGCAAAGCGCAAAGTCAATGTCATGTGAATAGGTAAAAATAAGGTGATGCGCCCCGACAGGTGTATGGGCCATCAAGCGCGAGGGATCCGCGGCGACAACCCGCTCAACCCCTGCTATGTCATCCGCTGGAAACCGATCTATGCTGATGTCAATCCAAGTTATGGTGAAATGTGGCAAGGGGGCCAGCACCGCCACAACCGCCCGGCCCACATGGCCCGCGCCCCACACCCAAAGCGGCGTGATATTGGCCGTGGGAAGTTGCGTGGCTTTCTCAAACATCAACGTCACGGCACCGCCACAACATTGGTTCAAAGCAGGCCCAAGAGCAAAGCGGCGTTCCACCCGCCCCATGTCATTTTGGGCCAACATATCGCGCGCTTGGGCCATTGCTGCCCACTCCAACGCGCCACCACCAATGGTGCCACAAATCCGGTCGGCATAAACCAACATTGCCGTCCCCGTTTCGCGCGGCGTTGACCCATACGCGGCCTTTACAGTGACGCAAATTGCCGTCATGGGGCGATACCCCGTGCGTTGAACACAGCGGCCAGCACAACCTCGGGCGTTGCAGGGGCCTGTAGGTCGGGGTAGTGCGCCCCACATGCGGCACAGGCGTCTGATAATGCCATCCAAACACTGATACCTAACATCAAAGGGGGTTCGCCCACCGCCTTGGACCGATAAATGGTGTTTTCCGGATTTGGGGCATCCCACAACATGACATTAAACACATCTGGCCGATCCGAGAAGGCGGGTATTTTATACGTTGACGGCGCATGGGTGCGCAATCGACCAGTGTCGTCCCATACCAATTCTTCGGTTGTAAGCCACCCTGCCCCTTGCACAAAACCGCCTTCGATTTGGCCAATATCCAGTGCAGGATTTAACGATGTGCCGCAATCATGCAAAATATCGGTGCGCAAAATGCGGTTTTCACCGGTCAATGTGTCAATCACCACCTCTGAACACGCAGCCCCATATGCAAAATAATAAAATGGGCGACCTTGGCCGGCAATACGATCCCATTTGACCTTGGGCGTTTTGTAAAACCCTGTCGCGCTAAGCGATACGCGCGCCATATAAGTTTTTTTAACCGCTTCGTCGAAGGGCATTTCGGCGGCCCCTGCCCGCACCATACCTGCATCAAACACCACCTTATCAGGCGTGGTTTGCAAATCGGGCGCCACGACCCCGGCGATGCGCGCCTTAATATCATCGCACGCCACCTGCACCGACATCCCATTCAGATCAGACCCTGATGATGCCGCCGTGGGCGAGGTATTGGGCACCTTGCCCGTATCGGTGGCCGTTATTTTGATCCGTTCCATGCCCAGACCAAAACATGTGGCGGCCACCTGGGCGATTTTTTGAAACAGCCCTTGGCCCATTTCCGTGCCACCGTGGTTTAGGTGGATTGATCCATCCTGATAAACGTGCACCAACGCCCCGGCCTGATTCATATGGGTCAGCGTGAATGAAATACCGAATTTTACCGGGGTAAGCGCGATGCCTTTTTTCAAAACCGGTTCCTGTGCATTCCATGCAGCAATGGCAGCACGCCGTTCCACATAGGCACACGTATCAGCCAGCTTTCGGGTCATGGCATTTAGGATAAAATCCTCAACAACCATGCCATAGGGTGTGATACCTTGGGCGCCTTGGGTCTGCGATGGAGAATGCGCGCCACCAAATCGGTGCGCACGACCACCGATACCGGTTTCAACCCTTACCGAACCTTGGCCTTTTACGGCGTCCATATCCAGCGTTGTGGTTTTGGATGTCTTGATAACGCCTCGCGTCGCATCAGCATAATAATTCAACCGCCGCACCTCTAACGGATCGCGCCGCAGATAATGGGCCACATGATCCATCACACGCTCAATGCCCACCATCCCCTGCGGTCCGCCAAACCCGCGAAATGCCGTGGCACTTTGCGTGTTGGTTTTTAATCGGTGTGATGTGATGCGCACAGCAGGCAAATCATATGCGTTATCGGCGTGTAACATTGCCCGATCAGCCACCGGCAAAGACAGATCCTGCGACCACCCGCATCGGATATATTGCGTAAATTCAACCCCGACAATCCGCCCATGGTCGTTGAACCCCGCGCGATACGAAATGCGCGCATCGTGGCGTTTGCCGGTAATCATAAAATCATCGTCGCGGTCATAGCGCATTTTGCATGGGCGCCCCGTGCGCGCCGCCATAACAGCACACGCCACGGCCAGGTGGTTGCCCTGGCTTTCCTTTCCACCAAATCCGCCGCCCATGCGCCGCACCTCTACCCGCACGGCTTGCATCGGTTTACCTAATGCGTCTGCCACTTTGTGTTGAATTTCCGTTGGATGCTGGCTTGAGGTGTGGATCACCATATCGCCACCTTCCTGCGGTAGGGCCAGGGCGGCCTGACCCTCTAAATAAAAATGTTCCTGCCCACCAATGTTAACTTGGCCTTTGATCACATGGGGGGCATGGGTTAGTGCGGCGTCAACATCCCCTTTGCCATAGATGCGTGGGCCATCTTCAAAACGTGAATTTGCGGCCAAAGCCTCATCAATCGTTAGGATCGGTGGGGCGCCTGAACACGCAATTTGCCCTAGGGTGGCGGCTTTACGCGCGGCCATATGGCTTTGGGCAGCAACCAAAAACACCGGCTGCCCCAGATAATGAATCGTGCCGTCGGAAAGCATCGGTTCGTCATGCGCTGCGGGTGAACAATCGGGAATTGTGGCAAAATCCGACCCGATCAAAACCAAAACCACGCCTGCGCCCCT
The DNA here is from genome assembly GCA_937916365.1 of uncultured Jannaschia sp. Taxonomy (GTDB): domain Bacteria; phylum Pseudomonadota; class Alphaproteobacteria; order Rhodobacterales; family Rhodobacteraceae; genus JANSYL01. Next base: position 7,389 of record CALFSY010000202.1, read on the forward strand.
GCGCACATTGTCCAGGTTGACATCCGTGATAAGCCCCTTGGCGATGGGGCTAAGCCCGAATG
>CALFSY010000203.1 GCA_937916365.1 uncultured Jannaschia sp.
GATGTAACCCTAAGTTCCTCTAGGGGGCCAGACGATTTCAGTGGTGCGATCGGCGCCTTGATGGGTTTGGAAAATGCATCACTTGCCACGTTGTCCGATGAACGTTTGCGTCGCATCGGGGCCCCATTTGCCGATGATGTGATTGTAATTGGTGATGCGCCCGAATCGAATGCTCCCGCGCCGCGCCGCGATGCAGATGTTGCCGAAACCGCCACCCCCGCTGCCAATAATACCGCGCGCAGAGTGCGATTTTCCCCCCAAAATTATCGCTTGAATGGAAACACACCGTCCCCCCAAAACAACGCCGAAGTACGTTCTAATAGCGACGATACCGATCCGCGCATTATGCAGGTGCAGCACTTAGACAGTTTGCCGCGCCCCGAAGGCGATCGGCAATGGCGTTGTTTGGCCGAAGCATTATATTTTGAAGCGCGTAGTGAAACACTGCCAGGGCAATATGCCGTTGCCGAGGTGATTTTGAACCGTGTCGATAACCCCCGTTATCCCAACACCGTTTGTGATGTGATCAACCAAGGCACGGGGCAACGATTTGCATGTCAATTCAGCTATACTTGCGATGGGCTACATGAAACCATCGGTGATCCAAACGCATGGCATCGGGTGGGCCATGTCGCCCGTATCATGATAAATGGTGCCCCCCGCGATCTAACGCATGGGGCCACGCATTACCACACAACGCGCGTGCGCCCACGGTGGGCCAGTGTTTATCCGCAAACGGCCCGATACGGCGTGCATGCCTTTTATCGTCAGCAATATTAATGCAATGATATTAGATTGAAGCAACGGGCATAGCGTTATCTGAAAACGCATTGCCCACCATTCGACTGTAAACCGGAGATCACAGAAATGACACGCCGTCTTTTTGGAACCGACGGGGTGCGTGGCCGCGCCAACAGCCATCCCATGACGCCGGATATGGCGCTACGCCTAGGGGCCGCTGCCGGGCGTTATTTTCGCCATGACGGAAGTCGCGCCCACCGCGTTGTAATTGGCAAAGATACGCGACTGTCGGGGTATATGATTGAGAACGCGCTTACGGCCGGGTTCACATCCACCGGTATGAATGTTTTGTTGTTGGGGCCTGTGCCCACCCCTGCGGTAGGTATTTTGACGCCTTCCATGCGTGCGGATGTGGGCGTTATGATTTCGGCCAGCCATAACCAAGCCACAGACAACGGCATCAAATTTTTCGGCCCTGACGGATTCAAACTGTCTGATGAGGCTGAAAAAAAGATTGAGACCCTTGTTTTTTCGGATTTTGATTTGGCGCGCGCAGAAAATATTGGGCGTGCCAAACGTATTGATGATGGGCTGTTTCGCTATATCGAACGGGTCAAAGGCACGTTTCCGCCGGGCGTGCGGCTTGATGGATTACGCGTGGTGCTTGATTGCGCCAATGGGGCCGCGTATCGCGCGGCGCCCGAGGTGTTGTGGGAATTAGGGGCCGATGTCATCCCACTGGGCGTTTCCCCCGATGGCACCAATATCAACGCTGGCGTCGGGTCAACCGCCCCACACGCCGCCGCCGCCAAAATCCGCGAAACCAGGGCCGATGTGGCTATTTGTCTTGATGGTGATGCGGATCGTATCGTGATTATTGATGAAACCGGGGCTGTTGCCGATGGTGATCAACTCTTGGCGCTTTTCGCCCAAAGATGGGCGGTGGACGGGCGGTTAAAAGGCCAATCTGTCGTTTCAACAGTGATGTCTAACTTGGGTCTTGAACGGTATTTAACTGAACATGCCATTACATTGATCCGAACCGCCGTTGGCGACCGCTATGTTGTGGAATCGATGCGTTCAAATGGTTTGAACCTCGGCGGGGAACAATCGGGCCATATTGTCATGACCGATTATGCGACAACAGGTGATGGCTTGATCGCAGGTCTGCATTTCCTTGCTGAAATGGTGCACACGGGCAAACCGGCCAGCGTTTTGGCCCAAAGTTTCGAAAAAATCCCGCAACTTTTGCAAAATGTGCGCTATAATGATGGAAACGCGCCACTTGATACACCCAAAGTGCAGGCCGCCATCAAAGCCGGGCAAGAAAAACTCAACGGTCAGGGCCGTCTTATTATTCGCAAATCAGGGACCGAGCCTTTGATCCGTATCATGGCCGAGTCAGAGGACCAAGCCCTTATGACACGTGTCGTGGATGACATTGTCAGTGCAGTTGAAAGGGTGTCTTAAGTCCCAAAATACCTTAACCTATCGTGGTATAAAGAATAATACGTAGACTTGTGGGGGGCCTTTGCGTCCTAATATACTAACCGGAATTTCGACTCGCCGCGCGCTTATAGTTTTGTTAAACGTGCAAAATAAGTAAGCGGGTGTGGCGGAATTGGTAGACGCACCAGATTTAGGTTCTGGCGCCGCAAGGCGTGGGGGTTCAAGTCCCTCCACCCGCACCATATTTAGAATTGCGTGTATAGAGTGTTTGTAAGGCTTTGAAAGGCT
>CALFSY010000204.1 GCA_937916365.1 uncultured Jannaschia sp.
GGGCTTTTGATTCGCAAATATACGTTGGCAAAACGCGGGGCGATTGCCCATCCCACCGTGCGACGCCCCGCCCCGATCTTATCACCGAACACAAAGGCAGAGATTGATGCGCTTATCGTCCGGCAAACGGCACGCCTTGCGACGCTTGGTTAGCACCGCCGCTCGTTCGGAATATGGATCATGGCCGTTATGTCAAAGAGGCCGCGTATGTGGCCCTTAACGCTCAGCTGTGAAATAATAACTACACTCTGCACCATGTTAAGGTGAATCATACACCATGGCAAAACCAATCAACGTGGTTTTTTTGAACCGCTGGTCGCGGCGCGATATGGGATCATCTGTGATGCGTGTCGATCAACTTTCGGGGCATCTCGCACGGTTCTTTGGGGATCGTTATGCGGTTTCGGTGCGGTATGTCAGCAACAAAATAAAGCGGTTTCAAAACGCCCTATTAACGGCACGTTCACCTGACACTGTCTTTATCTTTTCAAAATACGCGGCCCAGGGGCGCGGGGCGGACGATATGGTATCGCTTCGTCAAAAATGTCGGGCGATTTTGGTCGATTATGTCGATATGCCCCTAACAGGTATGATTACAGCGGGGGTGGATAGGCACATTGCGGCCTCTTACGCGGGGGCGGCGCTGCAAACCAAATGGGCCGCACATGCGGCGTCGGTGGGCCAACCCATTGCCGGATGTATGGCGACTGTCTTGCACGGCTATGACGCAGCCCTTGATGGGGTGGCACATGTGCCACGGGCCCCCGATTTGGCCATTGCCTATATGGGCACGCCTGCACTTATGGCGCCCAGCCCACTGGCGACACAACGGGTTACATGCCTTGACGCCGGTATGCCGGATACGTTTCACCGCGCATTGGAAAAAATCGGGCGGTTTCATGCGCATTATTGTATTCGCCCCACAAAGAACCAAGATGACCCTTGGGTGGCGCGCCCCTTTACCAAAGGCGCAACCGCCGCCGCCTGCGACGCCGTTATTTTTACGGATCGGCAAAATGGCGATGCCGTGCACCTGCTTGGGTCAAACTATCCCTTTATGATTGATGATAGTGACCCAGCAAAGATTGATGCAGGGCTAAACACCCTAATCGCGGGGTTTGAAGGGCCGGCGTGGCGTGATGCCCAAGACCGGGTGCGCGCGATGAAGGCACACGTTTCACATAAAGCGATTGCAACACAGTTAGATTGCGCGATCCAATCCTGCCTATAACGCCAAACAGCGACGCATTGCGCCGCTGTTTGTGGAATTTAATGTCCCGAAAAAAGGATCACGCAACCATATCAAAGCGGTCAAGCATCATAACCTTAGTCCACGCAGCCGCGAAATCTTTGACAAACTTTTCTGCACCATCGGCGGCGGCATAAACCTCGGCTAATGCACGCAGTTGCGAATTTGACCCAAACAGCAAATCAACCTCGGTCGCGGTGTGGCGTAGGGCACCGGTGGCGCGGTCGCGGCCTTCGTAGATATAGGCGGCCTGTGCGGGCACCCATTCGATCGACATATCCATCAAAACCTCAAAGAATGAGGTATCAAGCCGCCCTGGCGTATCGGTGAAAATGCCATGTGAAACACCGCCCACATTCGCCCCCAAGGCCCGCATACCCCCCAACAGCACCGTCATTTCCGGCGCGGTCAATGTTAAAAGATGCGCGCGGTCGATCATTAAATCGCCTGGTGCCGATACCAAACCCGAGGCCATATAGTTGCGAAATGGGCAGGCCCTGGGTTCCAACACCGCATAAGCATCGGCATCGGTCATTTCATCGGTGGCGTCGGTTCGACCTGGGGTAAATTCCAGGGTGATCGGCGTGCCTGATGCGCCTGCCGCTTGCTCCACGGCTGCGGTGCCGCCCAGAACAATCAAATCGGCCAACGAAATTTTCTTATCCCCCGTGGCCGTGGCGTCAAAATCGGCCTTGATGGTTTCATATACCGCAAGGGTGGTGGCCAATTCCGCCGGATCGTTAACGGCCCAGTCCTTGGCCGGGGCCAAACGAATGCGCGCACCGTTTGCACCGCCGCGTTTATCGGTGCCCCGGAAATGCCCGGCCGAGGCCCAGGCCGCACGCACACGTTGCGAAATACCCAAACCAGAATCCAAGATTTTTTGCTTTAGCGCGGCAATATCCGCGGCTTCTACCAACGAATGATCGACCGCAGGTGTGGGGTCTTGCCACAAAAATGGTTCGACCGGCACATCCGGGCCCAGCCCACGCACATGTGGCCCCATATCACGATGGGTAAGTTTATACCATGCTTTGGCAAAAGCATCGGCAAATTCTTCG
>CALFSY010000205.1 GCA_937916365.1 uncultured Jannaschia sp.
TGGATACCCACGCTGCAAATCGCGGATCTGGGCGTCAACCGCATCGACGGCGAAATCACCCCCAGGCAGGGGCACCGTCGCCGTCCACGGTGGCGCCATGGTCGCCACATGCGGGGCAAGTTTTTTTAGCGCGTCTTCGGCCAACTTGCGGTAGGTGGTGATTTTTCCACCAAACACTGTAAGCACCGCCGGGCCATCCCCCGCCTCTAGCTCTAAAACATAATCGCGCGTGGCCGCTGTCGCTGATGTGGCCCCATCATCGTAAAGTGGGCGAACGCCAGAAAACGTCCACAACACATCTTTTTCCGTTAACGTTTTGGCAAAGTAAGCATTCACACATCGCAGCAGATAATCGCGTTCCTCAGGCGTGCAAACCGCATCGCGCACATCGCCGTCATGGTCGACGTCCGTTGTGCCGATCAGGGTGAAATCCGTTTCATAGGGGATGACAAACACAACCCGTCCATCCGCCCCCTGTAGGGTATAGCATTGATCGTGATCGTACAGTTTTTTCGTCAAAATATGACTGCCCCGCACCAGGCGCAGGGCCGCCGTGGCATTACGCCGAACCACGGTGCGCAAAATATCGGCCGCCCACGGACCGGCGGCATTGACCAGGGTTTTTGCAACAAACACCATCGGACCATTGTCCGTTTCAACCGTGATGTGCCACAGATCGTCGCGCCGTTCGGCCTGCGTAACTTTTGCGCGGGGTAAAATACGTGCGCCCCGATCCGCGGCATCCCGCGCGTTCAATATCACCAAACGCGAATCATCCACCCAGCAATCGGAATATTCATAGGCACGCGCAAACCGATCCTGCAACGGCGCACCTGCTGCCGCGCGGGTCAAACGCAATCGTCGCGTGCCGGGTAAAATCCGCCGCCCGCCCAAATGGTCATACAAAAACAACCCCATACGGATCATCCACGCCGGGCGTCGCCCCCGCATCCATGGCATAATACCCGATAACAAGCGCGAGGCCGGGGTTGTCGCATCAAACCGCATGTCACGCGATAGCGGCAAAACAAATCGCAGCGGCCACGCAATGTGTGGCATGATCCGCAGCAAGGTTTCGCGTTCGGCCAAGGCATGGCGCACCATGCCAAATTCAAAAAATTCAAGATACCGCAACCCGCCATGTAACAATTTGGTCGAGGCCGAGGATGTCGCTGCGCCCAAACCATCCATATCGGCCAAACATACCTTAAGGCCCCGACCCGCCGCATCGCGGGCGATCCCAACACCGTTGATGCCACCACCGATAACAAATAGATCATAGGGGGTTGCCATGGGTCGAACGATGGCTCCTTAATTTAGATGCCTAACCTTTGGGGCCTGTGCCAAAACCTTGGTGTCACCCGATGGGGCTATTGTCAATTTTTCCGTGCAATTTGGGGCCAACATCACACCTGCCCCTTGCCAACGGCGCCCGAAACCCGCACCTGATGGATATGGCACGCGGATTTCGTTCTATTATCGGGCAACGCTTTGCCTCTGCCGTCAATAACGCGGCGGAATACGCCCTGCCGTGTCCTGAATACACGTGCTATGTGGTGGGCGACATTCACGGACGATTGGATTTGTTGGAAAAAATGTTGGGGTTGATCGACGCCCACGTGGGCGGTGCACAGGTTGATAACCCACAGTTGATTTTTGTGGGCGATTATATCAACTATGGCCCCAACAGTGCGCAAGTTTTGACACGGCTGCAAGATTTGACGGAAAATTTTCCAAACAACGTGACGTGTTTGATGGGCAGCCATGAACGCATGTTGTTGGATTTTTTGGCCGATCCGCCGTTGCGGGGCGCGCGGTGGCTGCGCGCCGGGGGGGGCGC
>CALFSY010000206.1 GCA_937916365.1 uncultured Jannaschia sp.
AATGCGCCTTGGATCAATCACGATCAGCTTTGCGCCCGCCCGCAACCGCCGTTTGAGGCGCGAGGCAAACACCGGGTGCCCATCAGTGGGGTTGGCGCCGATCACCACCACCACATCTGTGTGCATGACGGAATCAAAGTTTTGTGTGCCGGCGCTGGTCCCATAGGTTTGGCCCAGGCCATAGCCCGTGGGCGAATGGCACACCCGCGCGCAGGTATCGGTGTTGTTGTTGCCAAACACCCCACGCGCCAGTTTTTGCACCAGATATGTTTCTTCGTTGGTGCAACGGGATGATGTAATCACCCCGATGGATTTACGCCCATGTTTTTCTTGTAGGCCGCGCATTTTCGCGGCGGCGAATCCAATCGCCTCATCCCACGAAACTTCGCGCCAGGGCTCATTGATCGTGTCACGGATCATGGGGTTGAGGATGCGGTCTTGATGGTGGGCATAGCCCCAGGCAAAGCGCCCCTTAACGCAGGAATGCCCGCGGTTGGCCTGCCCATGCTTATAGGGCACCATACGCACCAGTTCATCGCCGTTCAGCTCGGCCTTAAACGAGCACCCAACACCGCAATAGGCGCAGGTGGTGATGACGGATCGTTCCGGTGTGCCCAGGTCAATCACCGATTTTTCTTGTAATGTTGCGGTGGGGCACGCCTGCACACAGGCGCCACAGCTGACACAATCGGACGACATAAAATCATCGGCCGCGCCGCCCGCCGACACACGGCTGTCAAAGCCACGCCCTTCAATCGTTAGGGCGAATGTGCCCTGCACCTCTTCACAGGCGCGCACGCAGCGGGAACAGACGATACATTTTGAGGGATCATAGGTGAAATAGGGATTAGAGTCATCTTTGGGCAACCATTCCGGATTAGCCATGCCAGATGTATTGCGCGCCTCAAAATGGTTGGCCAACCCGCCATTTTGTGGGGCCTGATAGCGCACATCGCGCAAACCCACGGCACCGGCCATATCCTGCAACTCACAATCGCCATTGGCCGCGCATGTTAAACAATCCAACGGGTGGTCCGATATATAAAGCTCCATCACCCCTTTGCGCAGTTTTTTGACAGCATCGGTCTGCGTGCGCACCACCATGCCGTCGGTCACCGGTGTGGTGCACGAGGCCGGGGTGCCACGCCGCCCCTCAATCTCGACCAAACACAACCGGCACGATCCAAATGCTTGCACCGAATCTGTGGCGCACAGTTTTGGAACCTGAATGCCCGCCTCGGCCGCCGCGCGCATCACAGATGTGCCGACAGGCACCGTCACCGCAAACCCATCAATGGTCAGCGTCACCGGCGCACCCGTGGCGGCCGGTGTGCCCATATCGCGGTCATCCCAGGGAATGATGAAATCTTTCATGCGGCCTTTTCCTTTGCATAACATGCTAACCGATTTTCAAGCGTGCCAGTGTGTAATTCAAACAAATGGTTGTCTTCGTCGTGGAAATAAATGGAACGTCCCTCACCCTCGATGCGCGGGCGCGGTGCCCGAACATCAAGACCAAGGGCGTTGATACGCGCAAGCCGATCTTCGAATTCGTGATCACCGATTTG
>CALFSY010000207.1 GCA_937916365.1 uncultured Jannaschia sp.
TGTTGGGCGTATGCCTGGGCCATCAAGCGATTGGCGAGGCATTTGGCGGCCAAGTGATCCGCCATGGTGACATCGTCCATGGCAAACTTGGCGATATTTATCACAAAGGGGAAGGCATTTTTGAAAACCTGCCTTCGCCACTCCGCGCCACGCGCTATCATTCCTTGGTCATTGATGCGGCACGTGTGCCTGCGGAATTGGCAGTTACGGCCACGTTGGCGGATGGCACAATCATGGGCCTGCGTCACCGTGATATGCCTATTGAGGGGGTGCAATTCCACCCTGAAAGTATTCGCACAGAACATGGTCACCAACTGTTGAAAAATTTTCTTGCCCGTTTGGAAAGGGATGTTCCGGCATGAGTAACGCCATAAAACCCTTGATCGCGGCAGCGGCCCAAGCGCCGCTTACCCGTGCGCAGGCGGAAACTGCCTTTGACATTATGTTTGAGGGCACGGCCACACCGGCACAGATCGGCGGATTATTGATGGCCCTGCGCACACGTGGCGAATCGGTAACAGAATACGCCGCCGCTGCCGCCACGATGCGCGCAAAGTGTATCAAAGTCACGGCACCATCCGGCGCGATCGACATCGTGGGCACAGGCGGCGACGGGAAAGGCACGCTGAATATCTCAACCGCGGCAGCCTTGGTCGTGGCCAGCGCGGGGGTACCGGTGGCCAAGCACGGAAACCGCAACCTAAGTTCCCAATCCGGGGCGGCGGATGTTTTAACGCACCTGGGCATCAACGTGATGGTCGGCCCAGAAATAGTCGAACGCAGCCTGGAAAAGGCAAACATCGGGTTCATGATGGCCCCCATGCACCATCCGGCAATGAAACACGTTATGCCCATTCGACAGGAGCTTGGTACAAAAACGATTTTTAACATTCTTGGTCCGCTGACCAATCCGGCCTCAGTGAAACGGCAACTGACCGGTGCCTTTGCGCATGATTTAATCGTGCCTATGGCGGAAACATTGCGCGATTTGGGCACTGTGGGGGCATGGCTGGTTCATGGTGCAGACGGCACCGATGAAATGTCAATTTCTGGGCCAACATCCGTTGCGATTCTAAAAGACGGCAACATCACAACGCATGAGATACACCCAGAGGACGCAGGCCTGCCCATTCATCCGTTCAACACCATCCAGGGCGGCACACCGGCGGAAAACGGCGCGGCGTTGCAGGCGCTTTTGGCGGGGGAACCTGGCCCATACCGCGATGCGGTATTGTTGAATGCTGCGGCGGCCTTGGTCGTGGCAAATGCCGCGCCTGACCTGCGCACGGGCGCAGATATAGCCGCCCACAGCATCGACAGCGGCGCGGCCAACCGCACGACACAAACCCTGGCACAGGTGACGGCAACGTCATAGAAATAGTTAACCAAAAAGCACTGGCACTAATAAATATGAATTCTTCACCAATGCCTAACTGTGGATTGGGCCATCGCCGCAGGCGAGTGCGGCTTCGCGCACGGCCTCAGAATACGTGGGGTGTGCATGGGTTGTGAGGGCCAAATCCTGGGCCGAGGCGCCGAATTCCATCGCCACGCAAAGCTCGTGTATTAAATCTCCCGCCATGGGGCCGATGATATGGGCGCCCAAAATCCGATCGGTGGCTGCATCGGCCAGAATTTTAACAAACCCATCGGCGGCAAAATTGGCCTTAGCGCGCCCATTGCCCATGAACGAAAACTTACCGGTTTTATAAGCATGGCCTGCCTCTTTTAAGGTTTCTTCGGTGGCCCCTACATTCGCAACCTCGGGGTGGGTATAGATAACACCAGGGATGACGCCATAATTCACGTGCCCGTGTTTGCCGGCCAACACCTCTGCCACGGCCATGCCTTCATCTTCGGCCTTATGGGCCAACATCGGGCCTGTAATGCAATCGCCGATTGCGTAAATCCCTGAAACTGTTGTGGCCCATTGAGCATCGGTTTTGATTTGTCCGCGTTCGGTTAAGTCGACACCCAACGCTGCCAACCCTAACCCATCAGTATAGGGTTTGCGACCTGTGGAAACCAAAACGATGTCGGCGTCAATCGTTCCTTCACTTTCATCTTTGCGATTTTTATAGGTTATACGCGCCCCACCTTCGGTAATTTGGGCGGTTTGAACCGCCGCACCAAGCGTAAATTCAAGCCCCTGTTTGGTTAGAATTTTTTGGAATTGGCGCGATACCTCGCTATCCATTCCGGGGGTAATATGATCCAAAAATTCGATCACATACACCGCCGTTCCCAGGCGCGCGTAGACCGACCCTAATTCCAAACCGATCACCCCTGCCCCGATCACCACCATTTTATCGGGCACGTGCGACAGGCTTAGCGCGCCTTCGGATGTAACGATCGTTTTTTCGTCGATCTCGATCCCAGGTAATGTTGCAGGCGTTGATCCTGTTGCGATAACGATGTGTTTGGCCTCATACGTTGTGTTGCCCACTTGCACTTTACCTGCTGCGGGAATTGTGCCCCACCCTTTTAACCAATCAATGGAATTTTTTTTGAATAAAAATTCAATACCCTTGGTATTTTGGTCAATGACATCATTTTTGTAAGTCTGCATCTGCATCCAATCAACGGTGGGATCGGCCCCCATCAAACCCATTTTTGCAAAGTTATGTTGCGCCTCATGCAACTGATGCGAGGCATGCAGCAGCGCCTTTGACGGAATGCAGCCGATATTAAGGCACGTGCCCCCCAATGTATCGCGCCCTTCGACGCAGGCGGTTTTCAGCCCTAACTGGGCACACCGGATGGCGCAAACATACCCGCCTGGTCCAGATCCGATTACAATGACGTCATAATTTGCCATAGGTGTGGGCCTCCTGATCCTAAAAACGTTGGGGTGTAGTTTGGGTTAATGCCATAGGCAATTCCTGCAAGCATGTTTAGCGACAAATTAGGGTAACCCGCACGGGGCTTATATCAACTACCAACGGGCACAGCGCCATATCATCCCCCTTGGATAAGTGCGGCAACAACCATAAGACACACCGCCGTGAATCCTATGCCCCAAATCAACGACCGCCAAGGTTGCCATCCAAAAGCATAGGCCGGCACATAAACGACACGCGCGGCCACATAGACCCAAGCACATATGGCGGTAAAGGTGCCCGCACTACCCGATAACGTCACCAAAACCACGGCAATCGTGAATAAAATAAGACTTTCGAAATGGTTATCCAACGCGCGGTAGAGCCGCCCAGTGCGGGGGCTAAGCCCCGTTTCCAAACCGCCCGCATCGCGCGTATTGGTTGTTTTGGCCGCACCCAGTTCCAGATTGGCAGGAATAGCCATTAGAAAAAATGCACGACTTGCCACAAAAAGGCAAAGGCCAAAGCGGTCAATTCATGGGTCATGGGCGATACAGTTCTACTGTTACCGATGTATTATTACACATTAAATATGATGATCCTCTTATACCACCCGATATTTGACTGTTTGATGTGTAAAAAGCGTTTTACCTTGCGTCACTTTATGCCGCAATATATTTATGGCACATTGCGGCCGTAGCTCACCTGGTAGAGCGTCAGATTCCCATTCTGAAGGTAGCGCGTTCGAGTCGCGTCGGCCGCTCCATGGCGGGGGTGATTTTCCTTTATTATTAAATACTTATGGTGTGTTGTGTCCCACGATTTTATCCGCCGTGGGACACGTTATAAGTTTCATTTATTTGGAATGTTTTGCCACTCTCAAAGTAGTCCAGGTGGCGAGGTATGGTTTGAGACGATAAGTTCGTGGGCCTTAGTTTTGGATTTGCCGCGCGTAATGGTGTAGGTGACTTGGGCCTCATCAATAATAAAAGCGCCAAAG
>CALFSY010000208.1 GCA_937916365.1 uncultured Jannaschia sp.
GGTCGTTCCTTTATATCAGTGCAACCGATGGTTGAGGTTGCAGAATAATATCGCAGCCTTGGTAAAATAAATATACCCGCAATAGTGGGCGATGTGGGCTAGGTTCTACGCTATCGACTAATTTATACCTATAATTGCAGGCTACCTTTGGGGAATAAAAATATAGTTTCACGCTAATTTATAGATTTCACTTTGCGGTACACGTTTACATCATGTGACACAGATTCAATCAAACTGCCTTTATAGTGTAATGTGTAGGTCAGCATAACAAACTTACATACGACCATGATGTTTACCAGTAGTTTGGTTTTGATATGAACATGGGGGCGTAACGGCCTGAGCATTATGAAATTTCTTGATCTGGCTAAAGTTTATGTGCGCTCTGGCTCTGGTGGGGCGGGGTGTGTAAGTTTCCGGCGGGAAAAATTTATCGAATATGGCGGGCCTGATGGTGGGGACGGTGGGCGCGGTGGGGATGTTTGGGCCGAAGCGGTTGAGGGGCTCAACACCCTAATTGATTTTCGTTATCAACAGCACTTTTTCGCCAAAAATGGGCAACCTGGTCAAGGGCGGCAACGCACGGGCAAGAGTGGAACAGATATTGTGTTGCGCGTTCCCATTGGCACAGAAATCTTGGAACAGGACGCTCAAATAACCGTTGCCGATTTGACCCAAACTGGACAACGTATTTGCCTTGCCCAAGGTGGAAATGGTGGCTTTGGGAATTTACGATTCAAAAGCGCCACCAACCAAGCCCCCCGCAACGCCAATCCAGGCCTATCCGGTGTTGAGCGCACTTTGTGGTTACGATTGAAACTTATTGCGGATGTGGGGCTTGTGGGGTTACCCAACGCAGGCAAATCAACATTTTTAGCAGCGGTTTCAAATGCGCAACCCAAAATTGCGGATTATCCATTCACAACACGCCACCCAAATCTTGGCGTTGTATCTATTGACGATACAGAATTTGTGATGGCCGATATCCCAGGGCTTATTGAAGGCGCGAACGAGGGCAGGGGTCTGGGGGATGTTTTCCTGGGTCACATCGAACGGTGCGCGGTGCTTTTGCATTTGATTGATGGCACGGCGGCAGACATCATCCAAGGTTATCAAACCATAATCGCCGAACTGCGGGCCTATGGTGGTGGGTTGGTCGAAAAGCCTAAAATTGTTATTATCAACAAAATAGATGCGTTGTCTGACCAAGAGGTGGCGGAAAAATGTGCAGCCCTTAAAATGGTGTCCGGCAGCCCTGTAATGGCGATGTCTGGTGTCACACGTAAGGGCACCACGCAAGTGTTGCGTGGTGCCCAGTCCAACATTGCAATGACAAATGCCCAAATGAACCCCAAAGGCCAAAGCATCAGGCAAGAATTAAAACCATGGACCCCGTAACATCCGCGCCAATGCGGCGCGCTCCAGCACTGCGTGATATGCGGCGGTTGGTTGTCAAGATTGGATCGGCGCTATTGGTGGATCCTGCCTCAGGGGCGCTGCGGGTAGATTGGTTGCATTCTTTGGCACAAGATATTGCCATGATAAAAGCCAGGGGCAGCGATGTAATTATCGTGTCTTCGGGGGCCATCGCACTGGGCCGTGGTGCATTGGGATTTGATTATGACGCCCTGTCATTAGATGCGGCCCAGGCGGCGGCGGCCGTCGGCCAAATCCGGTTAGCCCGCGCGTATGAAGAGGCACTGGCCCCCCACGGTCTAATTGCCGCCCAAATTCTGCTTACACTTGATGACTCGGGTAATCGGCGCCGATACTTAAACCTGCGCGCAACATTGGCCGGGCTTTTAACACACGGGGCAGTGCCGATTGTGAATGAAAACGACAGTATTGCCACAGACGAAATTCGCTATGGCGACAACGATCGCTTGGCCGCAAACGTGGCCGTGATGGCCGCCGCGGACGGCTTGATCCTTTTGTCCGATGTAGATGGATTTTACACGGCCAATCCCAAAGAGAAGGCCAGCGCACGCCATGTGCCGTTGATTGATACCATCACCCCTGACATCGAGGCAATGGCGGGTGATGCAGGCACAGGATTATCCAAAGGCGGTATGAAAACCAAATTGATGGCCGCCCGCATTGCAACGGCGGCGGGGTGCGCGATGGCCATCACCAAAGGATCAGAGGCCAGACCGCTTAACGCATTAGACACGGGGGCACGGGCCACATGGTTTCAAGCCACGCTTGACCCGAGAACGGCCCGAAAAAGATGGATTTCCGCCATGAAACCAAAGGGCACCTTAACGCTTGACATAGGGGCCGTGACAGCGTTGGGGCAGGGTAAATCTTTGCTACCCGCTGGGGTGCGCGCCGTGACAGGGCAATTTGAACGAGGGGATCCCGTGGCGCTTTTAGCCCCCGATGGGGGGCGTTTGGGCCTTGGTCTATCGCGCTATACAGCAGAAGAAGCACAAAAAATCGCAGGCCAAAGATCCGATGTGATTGCCGCAATTTTGGGATACCCTGGCCGTGCCGCGTTAGTCCACCGCGATGACATGGCGATCTAGGTCTTTTCGCGTTTAGGAAAAACCGCTATAGAAGTTATATGAAAGACATAACCGATAACATCCCTGCTTTAATGGCCGATTTGGGCGCCCGTGCCAAAGTTGCTGCGGCCGAACTGGCCCATGCAACAGGTGCCGCAAAACAGGCGGCATTGAACACCGCGGCCGACACAGCTTGGGCGCGACGTGATGATGTGCGCGCCGCAAATGCCCAAGATATGGATTTTGCCCGCGAAAAAGGGTTATCGGCGGCCATGCTTGACCGATTATTTTTAGACGATACACGCATCGCCGCGATTGTTGCCGGTTTGCGCGCCGTCGCAATGCAGGATGATCCGGTGGGCGAAGTTATGGCCGAATGGGACATGGAAAGTGGGTTACATATTCAACGGGTTCGCACCCCGTTAGGGGTTATCGGCGTTATCTATGAAAGCCGCCCCAACGTGACGGCCGATGCCGGCGCTTTATGCCTAAAATCGGGCAATGCGGTCATTTTGCGGGGCGGTTCAGAAAGTTTTCATTCATCTGGTGTGCTTGTTGAATGTCTATGGGCGGGGTTGCGCGCGGCAGGATTGCCCGAAGACGCCGTGCAACGTGTGCCCACTCGCGACCGTGCCGCAGTTAGCACCCTGTTGACCATGACCGATAGTGTCGATGTCATTGTGCCGCGGGGTGGTAAAGGATTGGTAGGGTTGGTTCAGCGTGAGGCGCGCGTGCCGGTTTTCGCCCATCTTGAAGGGATTTGCCACATTTATTTAGACGCAGCGGCCGATCCAGAGAAGGCTGTGAAGGTAACGTTAAATGCAAAAACCCGCCGCACCGGGATTTGTGGGGCGGCAGAATGTGTGCTGATCCATCGCGACATTGCCGATACAATTGGCAAAGATGTCGTGCGCGCCTTGCTCAACGCGGGCGTCGAAGTGCGCGGTGATGCGACTTTACAGACCATCGAAGGTGTAACGCACGCCGTGCCTGATGATTTTGGGTGTGAATTTTTAGATATGGTTATCGCGGCAAAGGTGGTGGATGACACTGATGCTGCCATTGATCATATTCGGACATATGGATCAAACCACACAGACGCGATAATCACAGAGGATTCAAGCACCGCCACACGGTTTTTCCAACGCCTTGATAGTGCAATTTTGATGCACAATGCCTCAACCCAATTCGCCGATGGTGGCGAATTTGGTATGGGGGCCGAAATCGGTATTGCCACGGGTAAATTGCACGCGCGTGGCCCCGTGGGTGCAGCACAATTAACATCATTCAAATATATCGTAACGGGTGATGGAACAGTGCGCCTATGAAGCCCATTAATATCCTGCGTACCGTGGGCATTTTATATATCAGAGCACATACAATTTTTTAGGAATACATATGGCAGACGTCGGCATTGTTGAAACTATCCTCAATGCAGTGCCCGAACCGATGATTTATATTTCGGAACGCGGCAATATTGCCGCTAGCAATATCGCCGCGCACGCACTTTGGGGGGATTGGATAGCAGGGCGCAGCCATGACACAGTTCTGCGCCAACCGGATATATTAAAAAATATTGAAACCGCGCGATCAGGCGGCGCCGACATCGACACCCACTTTCATATGACAGATCAATTTGGGGGGGCGCAATTTCGTGTCCGTATTGTTCCCTTTACACAACCGGATGTAGGGCCGCGCGCGTTGCTGCTGCATTTTACAAATATCACACAGTTACATGAAATCGAAAAAATGCGCCGTAATTTCATCGCCAATGTTAGCCATGAACTCCACACACCACTCACGGCCATTTTAGGTTTTATCGAAACCTTACGCGGATCGGCACGAAACGATCCCCAAGCTCAGGTGCGATTTTTAAGCATCATGCACGATGAAGCACAGCGGATGAATCGATTGGTATCGGATTTACTGTCGTTAAGCCGTGTCGAAGAACAAGAACGCCTGCGTCCATCCCAACGTGTTGATGTGGGGGCAGTCTTAATGGATGTTGTTGCCGCCCTTCGCCCAACGGCCGAGGACCATGGCAACAGCGTGCAAATTGAAATGCACCCAACGGATGCTAATACAAGCTCTGATGATGCAAGATATAAGGTGATGGGCGACCGTGACCAATTGATGCAAGTTTTTTTCAATTTGGTTGAAAATGCCATGAAATATGGCGGCCCCGACAAACCGATCATTTTGCGAATAGGGCGGGGGGATGGTGCGAACACACAAAAAGGGTCCTTGATACGTATTGATGTTATTGACCAGGGAGAGGGGATTGATCAACAACATGTGCCGCGATTGACCGAGAGGTTTTATCGCATCGATACGCATAGATCGCGCACAATGGGGGGAACCGGCCTTGGCCTGGCGATTGTTAAACATATCGTTAATCGCCATCGCGGGGCGCTGGAAATTCATTCGGTAAGGGGTAAAGGCAGCACGTTTTCAGTTTTGTTACCAGCGGCATAAACTGTCACAAAACTGTTATATGTTTGTCATAAAAGTATTGCACGACACCTCTACGCGGCAACATAACGTGCTTTGAACGGGCGCGTTACCCATATCTGGAAATTTTTAAGGAGAGTCCTCCATGTCGTTCGTAAAGTTGACCGTGTCTGCGTTGGCTATCGCGGCGGTTTCGGCTGTAAGTGCTGCCGCACAAAGCCGTGACACCGTGCAAATCGCCGGATCTTCGACTGTTTTACCCTATGCTACGATTGTGGCCGAAGCCTTTGGCGAAAACACAGATTTCCCAACACCCGTTGTGGAATCGGGTGGGTCTTCGACCGGTTTGCGCCGCTTCTGCGAAGGTGTTGGTGAAAACACCACGGATATTGCAAATTCTTCGCGTTCGATCCGTGACTCGGAAATTGAAACCTGTGCGGCCAATGGCGTAACCGATATTATCGAGGTTCGTTTCGGGTATGATGGTATCGTTTTCGCGTCCGATATAAATGGTCCGTCGTTTGCATACACACCATCGGATTGGTATTTGGCCCTGGCTGCAGAATTGCCTGTTGATGGGGAAATGGTGGCCAATCCATATACTATGTGGAGCGAAGTCAACGCCGATCTGCCTGAACAAGCAATCGCGGCATTCATCCCCGGCACCCGCCATGGAACACGCGAAGTGTTTGAGGAAAATGTAATCCTACAAGGATGCGAAGATACCGGCGCCATGCAAACCATGATGGACATGGGCATGGATGAAGATGCCACCGAAGAGGCATGCCTTGAAATCCGCGCCGATGGCGTTTCGGTTGATATTGACGGCGATTACACTGAAACGTTGGCGCGTATCACGGCCAACCCAGAAGGCATCGGTGTATTCGGTTTGGCGTTTTATTCTAACAATACCGATCGCTTGCAGGTTGCCACCATGTCCGGTGTAACCCCATCTGTTGAATCCATTGCATCGGGTGAATACCCTGTGTCTCGTCCGTTGTTTTTCTACATCAAAGCGGCACACATCGGTGTAATTCCTGGTCTAAAGGAATATGCAGAATTCTTTGTGAGCAATGATATTGCCGGCCCATTCGGTCCGTTGGCCGCCTATGGATTGGTTGCCGATCCGGAATTGGCTGATGTGCAATCCATGGTCACAAACGAAGAAACCATGCAACCCATGTGAAACGTTTGCTGATTTGATCGCATTAGTAGGATCGTGGTTTTATACCATGATCCTACCCTTGTGCGGATGATAAAAATTATCTTTTTGTTTGGGATCTCTTAAATGCCGCTGCTTTGGGTGCTTTTTATTATTTTTGCGCTGGGTGCCATTGGATATATTGCCGGTCGCTGGAAAGCGGTTTCGAGCGCGGGCGGCAATTCGCGCATTTTACATTCTCTGCCGGGGTATTATGGAACAAATGTTACGATTATAACGATTGTTCCCGCGCTTTTGGTCATGGCGGTGTGGATGATCGTTCAACCGGCCATTATAGAAACCCGCGTTGCAGGGATGATCCCGCAGACGACGATTGACACGTATACCTCGCGCGATCTTGCCGTATCCGATGTGCGCCGCGTTGCCACAGGGCTGGATATGGCCATCGAACGCGGAATCCTGTCCGAAGATCAATCCCGCCGCATCCGAACCGAATTTACCAACGTGCGCAACAGATTAGGCGATGTGGGCGTCGCATTGGGCAGCGAGGTTACGCCCGAGGTGTTAAGTGCCGCGCAACGATACCGTGAGTTGAATAGAATCGGAAACACGCTGCTTACGTTGGTTGTGCTTAGTTTGTCCGTGATCGGTTTTGCGTATGGGTATATGCGCACGCATCACAAATTTCGCGCCCGCAATGTGGTAGAAATATCTATTTTGGCCATTTTGATGTTGGCCTCTACGATTGCGATTATGACGACAGTTGGGATCGTATTGTCGATGTTATGGGATAGTTGGAATTTTTTTCAACTATATCCGTGGCAACAATTTTTCTTTGGTCTGGAATGGCGGCCCAGTTTTGAAGGCGGGTCTGATTTGGGGTTAATCCCGCTTTTGTGGGGAACGCTTTATATCTCTTTAATTGCGCTTTTGGTGGCGGTGCCGATTGGTTTGTTTGCCGCAATATATATGGCGGAATATGCCTCAAAACAAATTCGATCGGTGGCAAAACCGCTTATCGAAATTTTGGCGGGTATTCCAACCATCGTTTATGGACTATTTGCTCTTATCACAGTTGGACCATTATTGCGCGATTACCTTGCAGAACCGTTAGGGTTGGGCACATCGTCGTCTTCGGTTATGACGGCGGGAATTGTGATGGGCATTATGTTAATCCCATTCGTATCGTCGTTGTCTGATGACATCATCAATGCGGTGCCACAAAGTTTGCGCGACGGGTCTTATGGACTTGGCGCGACGCAATCAGAAACAGTCAAACAAGTGATTTTACCCGCCGCATTACCCGGGATCGTAGGCGCGATTTTATTGGCGGCCTCGCGCGCGATTGGTGAAACCATGATCGTGGTTTTAGGGGCAGGGGCGGCGGGGCGCATTGATTTGAACCCGTTTGAAGCGATGACAACCGTAACAGTTAAAATCGTGGGCCAGTTGACCGGCGACACAGATTTTTCCAGCCCAGAGGCATTGGTGGCATTTGCCTTGGGATTAACATTATTTGTAATGACGCTGGGCCTGAATGTTTTGGCGCTTTATATCGTCCGAAAATACCGGGAACAATACGAATGACTGATTCAACACCAAACGCCATCCCTGCGCGTTCCAAAAGTTCTTTGTTAAAACTCGACGCCCGAACAACCCGGCGCAATCGTGCCGAGGCGCGTTTTCGTGTGTATGGCTTAGCGGCAATAACAATCGGTATTTTAGCGCTTATTCTCTTGTTAATTTCGATTTTTTCCAACGGGCTTAGCGCCTTTCGCCAAACATATGTGACCTTTCCCATCATACTTGCCGAGGATCGCCTTGACCCAACTGGCAACCGCGATCCGCAAGAAATGGCACAGGTTACAACCTTTGGGTATATGCCATTGATGGCCCAGGCCTTTATTGATCATGTCGCATCGTTTGGGATCGAACATTCCCTTGGGCCGCGCGATATGGCGGCAATGCTGTCTGACGAGGCGCCCGGGCAACTCCGGCAAATGGTATTGGAAAACCCTAGTCTTGTAGGCGAAGAAATAGAAATCAGATTGTTGGTAGGGGGACGTATTGATGGATATTTCAAAGGGCGCGTCACATTAGAAAGCGCCGAACGCGATGTAAATGTCACCCCCGAACAATTAATTTTAGCGCAAGATTTGGCCGAAATAGGGATGATTGAAACAAGATTTAATTGGGATTTTATTACAAAACCCGATGCGTCCGGTCAACGCCCCGAGGCAGCGGGCCTGGGCGTTGCCATTATCGGATCGTTTTACATGATGCTGGTGGTTTTGGTCCTGGCACTGCCCATTGGTGTGGCGGCTTCAATTTATCTGGAGGAATTTGCCCCTAAAAACCGCCTAACCGATTTGATTGAGGTGAACATTTCCAATCTTGCGGCCGTGCCATCGATAGTATTTGGAATACTTGGTTTGGCTATTTTTATCAACTTTGCAGGGTTACCACAATCGGCACCGATTGTGGGTGGATTGGTTTTAACGTTGATGACATTGCCCACGATTATCATCGCCACGCGCGCCTCATTGCGCGCTGTTCCGCCCTCTATCCGGCAAGCCGCGCTTGGCCTTGGGGCCTCCAAAATGCAATCGGTATTTCATCATGTGCTTCCACTTGCGGCACCGGGGATTTTAACCGGCACAATTATCGGTCTTGCGCAGGCGTTAGGCGAAACGGCGCCGTTACTTTTGATTGGTATGGTTGCCTTTGTTCGCGAATACCCATCAGCCCCACCGGAAGGTTTTTTTGATCCAGCCTCGGCATTACCTGTTCAGGTTTTTAATTGGACACAACGATCGGATCCTGCCTTTGTTGAACGGGCCTCTGGTGCAATTATTATTCTACTTATATTTTTGATTTTTATGAATGCCATGGCCATTTTGCTACGCCGTCGGTTTGAACGCCGTTGGTAACTTCGATGGAGACAATAAAATGAATGATATGCGAGTGATCGAACGCGATGCACAAATGCAGGACATAAAAATTCAAGCGCGCGCTGTGCAAGTGTATTATGCCACAACACACGCGATTAAAGACGTTAATGTTGATATCGAGGATAAGACGGTTACGGCCTTTATCGGCCCATCGGGATGCGGGAAATCAACCTTTCTGCGATGCCTTAATCGCATGAATGATACGATTGAGACCGCCCGCGTAGAGGGCGAAATTAAAATAGATGATGAAGACATCTATGACCCACAGGTTGATCCGGTGCAACTGCGTGCCAAGGTGGGGATGGTGTTTCAAAAACCAAATCCATTTCCAAAATCGATCTATGAAAATGTCGCTTATGGCCCGCGTATCCATGGTTTAGCGACATCAAAGGCCGAGCTGAACGATATTGTTGAAAAATCCCTACGTCGTGCGGCCCTTTGGGATGAGGTGAAAGATCGGTTGCCCGCGCCCGGAACGGGTCTGTCGGGTGGGCAACAACAACGTCTGTGCATTGCCCGGGCCATCGCCACCAATCCAGAGGTTTTGTTGATGGATGAACCGGCCTCGGCGCTTGACCCTATTGCAACAGCACAAATTGAGGAATTAATTGATGAGCTGCGAACCAACTATTCGGTTGTGATCGTAACCCATTCAATGCAACAAGCCGCCCGCGTTAGCCAGAAAACAGCCTTTTTTCATCTTGGCGAATTGGTTGAATTTGGCGAAACCGGTAAAATTTTCACCAATCCAAATGATAATCGAACCGAAAGCTATATCACAGGGCGCTTTGGCTAATCTTTACTTTCATTAAAAGAGCAGGGGGCACATCATGTCTAGCTCACAACATATTGTATCATCGTTTGACCGCGATTTAGAGGCGATCCAAGCCAACATTATGCGCATGGGCGGCCTAGTCGAAGATGCGATCTCAAAATCTACACTTGCGATAGATACACGCGATCTTGAACTCGCACGCGCTGTGCGCGATGCCGATAAGGCCATTGATAAATTAGAACAGCATGTAAATGAAGAAGGCGCGCGCATTCTTGCCCTGCGCCAACCGTCGGCACGGGATTTGCGGATGGTGTTAAGTGTGTTCCGAATTGCGACAAATCTTGAACGCATCGGCGATTATGCCAAAAATATTTCCAAACGTGTCGAAGCGATCGTGGGCCATTTACCGTTAGAAATGGTATCGGCCGTTGCCTCTATGCGCCGTATGGCGCGGCAGGTGGAATTGATGCTAAAAGATGCCTTAGACGCATATATACAACAAGATGTAAACCTTGCCAGGGACGTGCGATACCGCGATAGGGTAGTGGATCAGATGTATTCGGCGTTATTTCGGGAATATCTGACCTTTATGATGGAAGATCAAAGTCATATAACACCCTGTATGCATTTACATTTTATGGCCAAAAACATCGAACGCATGGGCGATCATGTTACATCAATCGCTGAACAAGTGATCTATTTAGTGACTGGTGAATTGCCGGAAGATGAGCGTCCGAAGGAAGACAATACCTTCCACGAGGTGCCGTAAATAACGCGCAAATGGCACATGATGGAAATAGCGCGATGATTGATCAACCCCTTGTTCTTGTTGTTGAAGATGAACCTGCGCAACGTGAGGTCTTGGCGTATAATATCAAAGCGGGCGGATTCAAAGTTATCACAGCCGAAACAGGGGACGAAGCACTAAATTTGGTGCGTGAAATTGTGCCGGACATTATCATCCTAGATTGGATGTTGCCGCGTGTATCGGGGATCGAAGTGTGTCGTCAGTTAAAAATGACAAACGACACAGCCCGTATTCCAATTATCCTATTGTCTGCCAAATCCGAAGAAATGGATCGCGTGCGCGGTTTGGAAACAGGGGCGGATGATTATATCACCAAACCCTATTCGTTGGTAGAACTCTTGGCCCGATTGCGTGC
Source organism: uncultured Jannaschia sp. (assembly GCA_937916365.1). Lineage (GTDB taxonomy): Bacteria > Pseudomonadota > Alphaproteobacteria > Rhodobacterales > Rhodobacteraceae > JANSYL01. The sequence goes on from CALFSY010000208.1 coordinate 11,004, forward strand.
ACAACTGCGCCGCATTCGCCCTGCATCAGTGAATGAACAAATTGAATATAATGATATTACAATCAACATAACCGAACATCGGGTATTCCGTGCGGGGGAGCCTTTGAAATTAGGTCCTACTGAATTTCGATTACTAACCGCATTGATGGAACGTCCTGGTCGTGTATGGAGCCGTGAACAACTTCTTGATCGTGTTTGGGGCCGCGATATTTACGTTGATAGCCGGACAGTTGACGTTCATGTCGGCAGGTTACGCAAAGCACTAAATCCAGGTGGCATCGAAGATAAAAATTTAATCAGAACCGTGCGCGGGGCAGGATACGCCCTTGAGTAAATAAATAATATATCGAGCTTTATAATTGATATCAATTATCCGTTAATGCCTATTATGTTAAATAAGTCATATCTAAAAATTAAAGGATATACTATGTCTGATCCCTGGCTTAAATCTCGTGAAGCTGGTATTTTGCGTAAGGTTCATCCTGAACTGCAA